>NZ_MKSS01000114.1:0-16122 GCF_001897365.1 Hydrogenophaga sp. 70-12 | reverse complement strand
CGGGCACCGGCGTCTGCCCGAACACGCCCGTCAGCTCCAGGGACGTGGCGCCCACGCTGAACAGTTGGTGCAGCTTCTCGCGCGGCAACACCACGCTCCGGCCGGCGCCGAAGCGCTGGACCTCGCCGTCGATGTGCAGCTCGCCTGCGCCCGCCCGACATGCCCATCCACCGGCTGATGCCCACGCAGCGGCTCATGCCGGCGCTTGGGCGGGTGCTGGCCGATGCGCTGACCGAGGCCTTCGCCGCGCGCTGACTCACAGCGCGTTCACCGGAATCTTCAGGTAGGACACCCCGTTGGCCTCGGGCGGCGGCAACTCGCCCGCGCGGATGTTGACCTGCACCGACGGCAGGATCAGTGTCGGCATGTCCAGCGTGGCATCGCGCTTCGTGCGCATCTCGACGAACTGCGCCTCGCTCACGCCGTCGTGCACGTGGATGTTGTTCGCGCGCTGTTCGGCCACCGTGGTTTCGAAGCGCACTTCGCGGCCATTGGGCGGGTAGTCGTGGCACATGAACAGGCGCGTGTCGCCCGGCAACGAGAGCAGGCGCCGCACTGAGGCGTACAGCGTTTTGGCGTCGCCACCGGGAAAGTCGCAGCGCGCGGTGCCCACGTCGGGCATGAACATCGTGTCGCCCACGAACACCGCGTCGCCCACGTGGTAGGCCGCGCAGGCGGGCGTGTGGCCGGGCACGTAGAGCACCTCGGCCTCCAGTTCGCCGATGCGAAAACGCTCTCCCTCCTGAAAGAGGTGGTCGAACTGCGAGCCGTCGAGGCGGAACTCAGGCTCCAGATGGAACACGGCCTTGAACACTTTTTGCACCTGCGTGATGCGCCCACCGATGCCGATGCGCCCGCCCAGGTGCTTCTTCAGGTAGGGCGCGGCCGACAGGTGATCGGCGTGCGCGTGCGTTTCCAGGATCCATTCGACCTTGAGGCGGTTGGCGCGCACATAGTCGATCACCTGGTCGGCCGAGGCCGTGCGCGTGCGGCCCGACTTGGGGTCGTAGTCCAGCACAGAGTCGATGATGGCCGCGGGCGTGCCCGGGCCGTTGTGCACGACGTAGGTGACGGTCCAGGTGGCGGGGTCGAACAGCCCTTGGACCTGGGGCCGGACGGTGGTGGCGACGGACATGGCAGGCTCCTTTCAATAAGTGAACAACAATATATTGACAAACAATCTATCAGTCAATATAGTGTAGACCGTACCGCCGATGAACGGCACATTGAATGGAGTGTCCCATGCCTGCTGCCAAGCTCGACATCGATGACATGCAATCGGCCGCCGCCGAGGCCTGTCGCCTCATGAAGGTGCTGTCCAACCCCGACCGCCTGATGCTGCTGTGCCAGCTGTCCCAAGGCGAACACAACGTGGGCGAACTCGAGGCCGCGCTGGGCATCACGCAGCCCACGCTGTCCCAGCAGCTCACGGTGTTGCGCGACGAGGGGCTGGTGCTCACGCGCCGCGAGGGCAAGCACGTTTTCTACAGCCTCGACAGCCCACCCGCGCAGGCCGTCATCCGCACCGTGTACCAACAGTTCTGTTCCCGTTGAAGGAGTTTTCCACCATGACGATCGATTGGGTCAATTTCACGCCCTGGGCCTCTCTGGCCGGCGGGCTGCTGCTGGGCCTGGCCTCGGCGCTTTTCATCCTGCTCAATGGCCGCGTGCTGGGCATCAGCGGCATCGTGGGCGGCCTGCTGAACCCCAAGGCCGGGGACATCGGCTGGCGCCTGGCCCTGGTCGCGGGCCTGCTGGTGTCGCCGCTGGTGTTCGTCTGGCTGGCGCCCGCGGGCTGGCTGAGCGCGCCGCGCATCGACGCCAGCACCGGCCTGGTGGTGCTGGCCGGCCTGCTGGTGGGCATCGGCACCCGCTACGGCTCGGGCTGCACCAGCGGCCATGGCGTGTGTGGGCTGTCGCGCCTGTCGCCGCGTTCGCTGGTCGCCACGCTGGCCTTCATGGCCACCGGCTTCGCCACCGTGTTTGTCATCCGTCACCTGATCTGAGGACACCAACCATGCAGAAACTCTCCGCATTTTTCATCGGCCTGTTGTTCGGCCTGGGCCTGATGCTGTCGGGCATGACGGACCCCGGCAAGGTGCAGGGCTTCCTGGACCTGGCCGGCGCCTGGGACCCCTCCCTCGCCTTCGTCATGGGGGGCGCGATCGCCGTGGGCCTGCTGGCCTTCGCGGTGGCCAAACGGCGCACGCGCAGCTTCCTGGGCTCGGGCATGTACCTGCCCAAGGCCACGGAAATCGACCGCCGGCTGGTGCTGGGCAGCCTCACCTTCGGCGTGGGCTGGGGCCTGGCGGGCTTTTGCCCCGGGCCGGGGCTGGTGTCCATGGCCGCGGGCGAGGTCAAGGGTCTTGTCTTCGTGCTGGCCATGCTCATGGGCATGGTCGTGTTCGAATGGCTGGAGCGCATGAGCGCGAAGACCCGCACGACCTGAAGGATGACCATGGACCTCAAACGCCTCACCCCCACCCTGTCCGTTGCCCCCCAAATCGCGCCGGACGACCTCCCCGCCGCCGCCGCCGCCGGCTTCACCACGCTGATCTGTAACCGGCCCGATGGCGAGCAGCCCGGCCAGCCCGACCACGAGACCATGGCGCGCGCCGCTCAGGCGGCCGGCCTGCGCTTCGTGTTCCTGCCCGTCGTGACCGGACAACTGAACGAAGCACAGGGCCGCGCCTTCGGCGAAGCGCTCGCGCAGGCCGAGGGCCCCGTGCTCGCGTACTGCCGCAGCGGCACGCGCAGCACCCAGCTCTGGGCGCTGTCGCAGGCCGGCCAGCGCCCCTGGGCCGAGGTGCTGCAGGCGGCCGCCGCCGCGGGTTATGACCTCAGCCGAATGCCCCCACCCTCAGCGCGGACCTGAGCGCCGCCACACCGCCATGAACCTGTCCACACGCCACTGGTGGCCCGACCTGCCCATGAGGCATTGGGCCCGCGGGTACGGCCGCGACACCCTGCTGCGCGACGCCGTCGCGGCGGTCATCGTCACGCTCATGCTGATCCCGCAGAGCCTGGCCTACGCCCAGTTGGCGGGCCTGCCGCCCGAAGTCGGCCTGTACGCCAGCGTGGCGCCACTGCTGGCCTACGCCCTGCTCGGCACCAGCCGCGTGCTGGCGGTCGGCCCGGTGGCCGTGGTCTCGCTGATGACGGCCGCCGCCGTGGGCGAACACGCCGCGGCCGGTAGCGCCCACTACCTGGCGGTGGCGATCACGCTGGCCTTCCTCTCGGGACTGATCCTGCTGGCCATGGGCCTGCTGCGCCTGGGCTTTCTCGCGCACTTCCTGAGCCACCCGGTCATCGCGGGCTTCATCGCGGCTTCGGGCCTGCTGATCGCGGCCAGCCAGCTCAAGACCTTGCTGGGGGTGTCGGCCGGCGGGCACAACCTGGTGGAGATGCTGGCGGCGCTGTGGGCGCAACGCGGCCAGGTGCATGGCCTCACACTGGGCATCGGCGCGGCCAGCCTGGCCTTTCTGTTCTGGGTGCGGCGCGGCCTGCAGCCGCTGCTGCGCCGCCTGGGCGTGCCGCCGCGCGCGGCCGAGCTGGGGGCCAAGGCCGGGCCGGTGGCCGCCATCATCGGCGCCACGCTGTTCACCTGGGCGGTCGACGGCGGCGCGCGGGGCGTCAAGCTCGTGGGTGCGGTGCCACAGGGCCTGCCGCCATTCACCCTGCCCTTGTGGGACCTGGCGCTGTGGCAAACGCTGCTGGTGCCCGCGCTGCTGATCAGCGTGGTGGGCTTCGTGGAGTCGGTCTCGGTGGGCCAGACGCTGGCCGCAAAGCGCCGCCAGCGCATCGAGCCCGATCAGGAGCTGGTCGCCCTGGGGGGCAGCAACCTATCAGCCGCGTTCACGGGCGGCTTTCCCGTCACCGGCGGCTTCGCGCGTTCGGTGGTGAACTTCGACGCCGGCGCACAGACGCCCGCCGCCGGCGTGTACACCGCCGTCGGCATTCTGCTGGCCTCGCTGCTGCTGACGCCGGCCCTCTTCCACCTGCCGCAGGCCACGCTGGCCGCCACCATCGTGGTGGCCGTGCTGTCGCTGGTGGACGTCGGCATCCTGCGCCGCACATGGATGTACTCGAAGGCGGACTTCATCGCCGTGCTCGCCACGCTGGTGGCCACGCTCGCGGTGGGCGTGGAAAGCGGCCTGGTGGCCGGCGTGGGCGTGTCGCTGGCCCTGCACCTGTGGCGCACCAGCCAGCCGCACATCGCCGAGGTCGGCCAGGTGCCTGGCACCGAGCACTACCGCAACGTGCTGCGCCACCAGGTCATCACCCACCCGCAGGTCTTGGCCCTGCGCATGGACGAGAGCCTGTACTTCGCCAACGCGCGCGCGCTGGAGGACCGCATCAACGCCGCCGTGGCGCAGCGCCCGGCCTTGCGCCACGTGGTGCTGCAGTGCTCGGCCATCAACGACATCGACGCCAGCGCGCTCGACAGCCTGGAGGCCATCGACCAGCGCCTGCGCGACGCCGGCCTGCAGCTGCACCTCTCGGAAGTGAAAGGCCCGGTGATGGACAAGCTGCAGCGCAGCGACTTCCTGCAGCGCCTGAGCGGGCGCGTGTTCCTCACGCACCACCAGGCCGCCGTGTCACTGGCGCCAGCGGACGACTGAGCGCCCGGGGCTTACTTCGCGGCGTTCGGGAAAAACAACTGCTCGCCGCCGATCTTGTAGGCGGCGATGGCGGCCTGGCCGGCGGGGCCGGTGACCCAGTCCACGAACTTCTGGCCCTCGGCGGTCTTTACCTGCGGGTGCTTGGCCGCGCTCACCAGCATCACGCCGTACTGGTTGAACAGGCGCTGGTCGCCCTCCACCAGCACCGTCAGGTCGCCCCGGTTCTTGAAGTTGAGCCAGGTGCCGCGGTCGGTGAGCACGTAGGCATTGGCGCCCGAGCCGATGTTGAGCGCCGGGCCCATGCCGCAGCCACATTCCTTGTAGCCACTGCCCTTGTCGTCGCCCCCGGTCATCTTCCAGAAGCGCAGTTCGGCCGCGTGCGTGCCGCTCTTGTCGCCGCGCGAGATGAAGGGCGCGTTGGCCGCCGCAACCTTCTTGAGCGCGGCCACGATGTCCTTGCCCGCGGTCTTGGCCGGGTCGGCCTTGGGGCCCACGAGCACGAAGTCGTTGTACATGACCTCCTGGCGCTTGGCGGCGAAGCCCTCGGCCACGAACTTCTCCTCGGCCACCTTGTCGTGCACGAAGAGCACGTCGGCGTCGCCGCGGCGCGCCATGTCGATCGCCTGGCCGGTGCCCAGGGCCACCACCTTCACGTCGATGCCCGTGGCCTGCTTGAACTGCGGCAGGAGGTGACCGAACAGCCCGGACTGCTCGGTGGACGTGGTGGACGCCACGACGATGCTCTGCGCGAGCGCGGCGCCGCCGATCAGCAGGCCGGCGGCCAGGGTGAGGACGGAACGGATGGGTTTCACCAGCTTTCTCCTTGAACGAACAAATGGGCGTGCGGGCACACGGCGCGCAACAGGTCGGCGTTGAAAAAATCGTGCACGGGCAGGTCGGCGAGCACACGGCCCTGCTCCAGGTAGACGACGCGGCTGGCCAGGCGCTTGACCTGGCCGAGGTTGTGGCTCGCGAACACCAGCGTGGTGGGCTGGCCCTGCGCGGGCGTGGTGGTGAACTCGGCGATGAGCTGCTCGACCTCGCGCTTGGCGTGCGGGTCCAGGCTGGCGGTGGGCTCGTCGAGCAGCCAGATGTCGGGCTGCAGGGCCCAGGCGCGCGCCAGCGCCAGGCGCTGCTGCTGCCCGCCCGAGAGGGCGCGGCCGTTGCGCTGTGCGAGCTCGGCCAGGCCCACGCGCCGCAGGGCGGTGAGCGCCAGTGTGCGCGCCTCGCCCCAGCGCCGCCCCTGCAGCCACAGGCCCAGGGCCACGTTGTGCAGCGCGCGGATGCGCAGCATGTGCGGACGCTGGAACAGCATGGCCACGCGCTGGCCGCCCGGCGCCCGCAGCGTGCCCGCCGTGAGCGGCAACAGCCCGTGCAGGGTGCGCAGCAGCGTGCTTTTGCCGCTGCCATTGGCGCCGATGAAGGCCACGCGCTCGCCGGGCAGGATGCGCAGGTTCACCTCGTCCAGCGCGGGCGGGCGCGGCGCCGGCCCCAGGCGCACCTGGGCGCCGCGCAGCTCGAAACACGGCTCGGCGATGGCGGTGGGCGGCACCCCGCTCATGCGGCCGCTCCAACGGGCAGCAGCCCATCTTGCCGCTCGCGCCAGCGCCGCACCAGAGACACCAGGGCATTGAGCACCAGCACCACGGCCAGCAGCACCAGGCCCAGGCCCAGCGCCAGCGGCAGGTCGCCCTTGCTGGTTTCCAGGGCGATGGCGGTGGTCATGACGCGCGTGAAGCCGTCGATGTTGCCGCCCACGATCATCACGGTGCCGACCTCGGCGATGGCGCGGCCGAAGGCCGTGATGAAGACCGTGAGCAGCGCGTAGCGCTCGTCCCAGGCCAGCAGCAGGCTGCGCGTCAGCGTGCCCGCGCCCATGGAACGCAGCTGCTCGCCGTGGCTGCGGTCGGCGTCCTCCACGGCCTGGCGCACCAGGGCGGTCACCAGCGGCAGCACCAGCACGGCCTGCGCCACCACCATGGCCTCGAAGTTGAACAGCCAGCCCAGGAAGCCGAGCGGCCCCGAGCGCGACAGCAGCAGGTACACCACCAGCCCCACCACCACCGCCGGCACCGCCAGCGCGGTATTGAGCAGCGTGAGCACCGCGCCGCGCCCGGCGAAGCGCGCGGCCGCCAGCCAGGCGCCCAGCCACAGGCCCAGGGCGTAGGCGATGCCAGTGGCGGTGACGCTGACCGCCAGCGACCGCCACACGATGGCCCACAGGCCCGCATCGCCGGAAAGGATGAGCCCGATCGCGGTCGCCACGCTATCGGCAAAGGTGTTCATATGTGGGCGAGCTTAGCGAGCCAGAGACCTGCCCGCGCTACGTACTGACGCGGTATGAACCTTGGTGCATAAGACACCTTGATGCACACTTGACGACCATGCGACGAATCGAGCTGGCGTACCAACTGAGCACGCGCGAGCGGCCCGCCGGCAATGGATCGGCCCTGCTGCGCAACCCCATGATGGACGTGCTGCACGCCGTGAAGGCCTCGGGCTCCATCTCCGGCGCGGCGCGCGAGCTGGGCCTGTCCTACCGCCACGTGTGGGGGCAGCTCAAGGAATGGGAGGCCGATCTCGGCCAGGGCCTGATCTTCTGGGAGCGCGGCCAGGCCGCGCGCCTCACGCCCTTCGGCGACAAGCTGCTGGCGGCCGAGCGCCTGGCCCAGGCCCGGCTGGGCCCGCAAATGGAGAACCTGCGCGCCGAGCTCGAACGCGCCTTCGCGCTCATGCTCGACGGCGAGGCCGCCGAGCACCCCCAGCTCACGCTCTACGCCAGCCACGACCACGCCCTCGCCGAGCTGGTGGACTTCGCGGCGCGCGACGCCGGCGGCAGCGGCCAGGGGGAAGCCCAGCGCCTGCACCTGGACGTGCAGTTCTGCGGCAGCGTGGACGCCATCCGCGCGCTCAACGAGGGCCGCTGCAAGATCGCGGGCTTTCACACGCAACCTTTCGCTGCAGCCAATACGCTGACGGCCCGCACCTACCGCCCGCTGCTCAAGCCGGGTCTGCACAAGATCATCGGCTTCGCGCGGCGCACGCAGGGTCTGATGGTGGCGCCCGGCAACCCGCTGCGCCTGCGCGACGTCGCCGACGTGGCGCGGCTGCAGGCGCGCTTCGTCAACCGCGCCAAGGGCACAGGCACCCGCCTGCTGCTGGACGAGCTGCTGGCCCAGGCCGGCCTGCCACCGGGCGACGTGGACGGCTACGAGCGCGTGGAGCGTTCGCACGCGGCGGTGGCGCACGCCGTGGCCAGCGGCAGCGCCGACGTGGGCCTCGGCACCGAATACGCGGCGCGCAGCGCCGGCCTGGGCTTCGTGCCCGTCACCGACGAGCGCTACCTGCTGGTCTGTCTGAAGAACACCCTGGACGAGCCGCCCCTGCAGCGCCTGCTGGAGCGGCTGCGCAGCCGCGCCTGGCAGGAGCGCCTGGCCGCCCTGCCCGGCTACCGGCCGGACCACTGCGGCGAGGTGGCGGCTATGAAGCGGCTGCTGCCCTGGTGGGGCTGAGCCGCCCGCGCCCTCACAGCAGGTTCGCGCTGCGCGCGGCCGCCTCGATGCCCTTGTAGTTGTCCGCCTTGGTGGGCACGAAGCGGGTGGCGCGCTGCAGGTCCAGCACCTCTTTGCCTTGCGGCGTGGCGCGGTCCAGCTTGAGCAGCGCGGCGGCGAGCTTCTCGCGCTGCGCGGCGGGCATGTCGGCGTGCACCGACCAGTTGTAGTCGTAGTACGGCGGGGTGGTGAAGATCACGCGCACCTTGGTCGTGTCGACCTTCTTGTCGGCCACGAACTTCTCCCACACCGAGATGTTCAGCGCCCCGCCCTGCACCTTGCCCGAGGCCACGGCCGCGATGGTGGCGTCGTGCGCGCCGCTGTAGGCCACGCGGGCGAAGTCCTTCTCGGGGTTGATGTTGGCCTGCAGCAGGAAGCTGCGCGGCATGAGGTGGCCCGAGGTGCTGCTCTGCGAGCCGAAGCTCACGTCCTTGCCCTTGAGGTCGGCCAGCGACTTCACGGCCGGGTCGCTGGAGATGAAGACCGAGCGGAACTTCTCGTCTTCCTCGCGCTGCACCAGCGGAATGATCTTGCCGCCCGAGCGCACATTGGCCTGCACGAAGGTGAAGCCGCCGAACCAGGCCATGTCCACCTTCTTGTTCACCAGCGCCTCCACGGCGGCGGCGTAATCGGTCACGGGCGTGTACTCCACCTTCATGCCCAGCGCGCCCTCGAGGTACTTCACCAGCGGCGCGGCCTTGCGCGCCAGCTCGGTGGGCGATTCGTCGGGGATGGCGGTGACGCGGAACACCTGCTGGGCCTGCGCGGCGGCGGTTATCAGGCCGACGCCCAGCACAAGGGCGTTGCGAAAGCGGTGGAGCGGGGAAAGGCGGGTCATGGTGGTTTCCTGATGAAGGGAGGAAAGGACTCAAGGAAGCGGCAACGGGCGCGGCCTTGCGAGAAAGGAAGGCGGCATGCCCTGGCGGGGCCCGGCGCGCGGGCGGCGCATCGGACCGCGAATCCTAGTCCACGCGGCATCCGTCAGGCCGTCGACCGACTGCCTTGCAACAAACGGAATGGCGGACGTTACGCAGATGGCCGCGACCCCCCACCGTCCACTGACCCACCGCCCCATCCCTCAATGAAACGCACCAGCGCCGCCATTTCGAATCCCCAGCCCACCGGGACAAGCCACCAGACAAGGTTCAACGGATCGACACAAAAACCCGCTGAATCGCCCCCCCCGCTGACTGCGGCCAGCGCCGGCCAGCGGGTCATGGACATCCTCAACACCGCCGCATCCAGCGCCTGTGAGCTCTCCCCCTTGTTTCGCGAAATGAACAATCAAGGGATACGTGAACTGAAATTGAGCGGCCAGCTCCGCGAAGAGGGTTATGCCGCGTTGCTGGAGCTCTTTTCATTCCATCAATACCTTCTGCGCAATGAGGTCAACGCGCTGGATTTTTCACACATGGAACTTCCGCAATTGAGCTCACTGCTGAAGCTGTTCGAAGAACAGGCGCAGCTGGAATCCATCGATTTTTCTTATGTGGGTTTCCCGGCCTCAAAGGGGTCGACAACGCAAAAGCCTTCTCTTCAGGTCAGCCATCTCGCCGCCATTGCCAGGATCGTTGAAAACAGTGGCGGCCTGAAGCACCTGAGCCTGAACGGTGCCAGGCTCATGGGCAGCGACAAGCCCAGCCACGCGCTGATCTACTTCAGAGACGCGCCGCTCTTCAAGCTGTTGAGCGCCTGCGCGAAGGCGCCCCGGATGGAGCGCCTGGAATTGCGCGATTGCCACCTCACCGAACGCGACCTGGACAACCTCCAGGGTGTGCTCGACCAACCAGCCAAGGACGGCGGCCTCAAACCACTCGGCGCACTCAAGTCATTGGATCTGAGTGGCGACCAGCAGGCCGGTCTCTACCAATGGAAGCACTTCTTCAGGAGCCTCGCCCGGCATGCCCACCTGCAAACACTGTCGCTGCCGGACGGGGTGGCCCAATACGTGCAAGCACAGTCTGCGCAAGTGCGGCAGGAAATCGCGCGAGACATTGCGAGCTGCCCCCAGCTGGCAAACCTCGCACCACCGGCATTGGCCAACATCCCGGAAATCTGGCAGGCCATGTTGAAAGGCCATGCGAAACAGCAGCAGGAGCTGCTGCAGAACGTGGCGCTGATCGCTCGAAGCTACCCCGGCATGCACAACGTTGCGCTGGGGCTCACGCTCCAGGCCGTGAACAAAGAGCTGGCGCTGGACCCCGACAACCTACCGAAGAGGCTTGACTTCCCCCCTGCCCAAGAAGATTTCAAGATGCCGGTCTATTCGCCCACCACCACGGGCCCCCTCCACAACAGCTGAGGCCCGGCCCTCACCCCGGCCATTCGCCCAGCAGCTCGTCCGGCGAAGGCTTGTGAAACTTCGGCTGGCCCACGCCCACCGGCGTGCCCAGCACCATCCAGCCCACCAGGGTTTCGCCGGGCCGGCAGAAGGCCGACATCACGGCTTCGGCGCGCACCTTGCTGCCCGAGAGCATCTTGCCGCCATAGCCCAGCGCGTGAGCTGCCGTCAGGAAGTTGGCGAGCGCGCCGCCCAGGGCGATCCACTGCTCATGCACCGTGGCCACCGGGTGGCCGGCGTCGATGCGCGCGACCACGGCCACCAGCAGCGGTGGTTCGGTGGCGCGCCCGCGGTCGCGCCGCGCCTGCTCGGCGGGCTTGCCCTGCGCCAGGGCCACGGATTCGAAGAGGTCGGCCAGGCGCTGCCTGGCCTCGCCACGCACCACGGCGAAGCGGTAAGGCACCAGGCCCGCGTGGTCGGGCGCGCGCAGCGCGGCGGCGGCCATGCGCCGCAGATCCTCGGGCGGGGGTGCGGGCTCGCGCAGGTACTTGGTACCAACCGACAGGCGCGACAGCAGAGGCTCAAGCGGGTCGGCGGGCGCGGGATCGCGGGGGGTGTTCATGGCGGCGGGCTGTGCGGTGGGTGTGTCAGAACACGAGTGTGCGCCAACGCAGGTCGCTGGCGCGGGCCATGAACCTGGGGCTCGGCCCCTCAGGGCCGGCCAGCGCGCTCAGAACGCCTCTTTCTCCGCTTCCAGGTACGCCAGGCTGGTGTACTTGCCGATGTTGCTGTCGAAGCCCTGCATGCGCGCCGCGCGCGAGGCCACGCGCGGATCGGCCAGCACCAGGCCCTTGGCCTTGTCCAGCGGCAGGCCTTCTTTCACCGCCTTCAGGCAGGGCTCGTAAATGCCGCGCAGGAAGTCGCCGTAGGTCTGGAGCAGGTCGCGGCTGGCGTGGCCGTGGCCGGGCACCCAGAGCTGCTCGCCCAGGTCCTTCATGAGCGTGTCGTAGGTCTTGAAGGTACCCACGTAGGAGCCGTCGTCGATGTTGGCGATGCGGTTGCCCATGGCGATGTCGCCGACGTAGGTGAGGCGGTCCTGCACCACCTCCATGCACAGGTCGGACGGCGTGTGCGCCACGCCGTGGTGGTGCAGGCGCAACTGCACGTCGCCGTAGTCGAACACCTGGCCGGGCCGCACGTCGGTGTTGGGTGCGACGATCTTCGTGCCCAGCGTGGCCTGGTTGGTCCAGCGCTCCATCATGCCGCGCCAGGCATTGCCCTCGGCCCCCAGGATCTGCTCGCGCGTGTGCGGCAGCGCATGGATGGGCACGCCGGGGAAGGCCTCGGCGAAGGCGTGGTTGCCCAGCCAATGGTCGCCGTGGTAATGGCTGTTGAACACGGCCACCACGGGCCGGTCGGTCACGCGGCGGATCATGCGGATCGCCATCTGCCCGATCTGCAGCGAGCCCCCCGAATCCAGGACCACCACGCCCTTTTGCGTGACCACGAAGACCACGTTGGCCATCATCCCCTGGTTCTGCGGGGTGGGAAATCCGTCCTCGGCGAACACCATCCACACGTGCGGGGACAGCTGTTGCGCGGGGATGTCGGGCATGGGCGGGCCGAGCACGAAGTCGCGCACCTGCTGCGCGAACAGCCGCGCCTCGGGCACGGCGGCCAGGCCGGCGGCGCCCAGCGCCAGGCCGGCACCGGCGCGCAGCCAGTGGCGACGGGTGAGGCCATCGGTGGGGAGGTGGCGGGCGGGCATCGGCGTATCCATCAGTTGTTGCTTATTTTTGGATCATAGCCAGACCGACGGGGAACGGCGCGCCGCCCGGCCCTTGTCGACCGCTCACCGGGGCCGGGACAGACCGTCCAGGGGTGTGGCGTGGCGCGCCCGGATGGCTTCGGCCTGCCGCGCGACCTCGGCGCGCAGCGCCGCCGGCGCCACCACCTCGACCTCGGCGCCGTGGCCCAGGATCTGCCGCGCGCCGTGCTCGACCGACTCCAACGCCCACAGGACGCAACGCCAGCCGTCGGGCGCCCTGTCCTGCGGCGTCACCGGCACCTCGGCGAAACGGTTGCGCTCGTGCTCCAGCCAGCCCATCGCCCGGGGCGACGCCAGCACCCGGGCCTGCAGCGGCCGCAACCCGGCCTCGAACCGCGCCGACGACTCCTGCCAGTAGCGCGCCAGGTCGAAGCCGCGGGGGCGCCGGAAGCCGCTGCCCAGAAGCGCCAGGTCCTGCACGCTGGCCAGGCGGTAGGTGCGCACGGCGGTCTGCCCGGTTTCGCGCGCCGCGAGGTACCAGGCGCCGGCCTTGAGCACCAGCCCCAAGGGCTCCAGTTCCCGCCGCGACAGGCCGCGCCAGCTCATGTAGTCGACCCGCAGGCGCTTGCCGCTCCAGACGGCCTGCGCCGCTTCCCGAAGGAAGGCCGGTGTGTCGGAGGTCCGATACCAATCCAGGGGATCGATGTGCAGCCGCTCGGCCACCACGGCCGCCTGGTCGCGCCAGGGCGCCGGCACGCTGGCCATCAGCTTGAGCCGCGCCGACGCGGCGGCCTCGCCCAGGCCCAGCGCCGTTGCCGGCCCCGGCAGGCCGGCCAGCCACAGGGCGTTCGCCTCGTCGCCGGTCATGCCGGTGAGCTGCGTCGTCCAGCCCGGCTGCAGCTGGAATCCGCCCTGGTGGCCTCGCTCGCCCCACAGGGGCACGCCGGCCGCTGAGAGCTGATCGATGTCGCGCAGGACGGTGCGCTCGGACACCTCGAGCGAGCGCGCGATGGCGCCGGCCGTCAAACGACCGTGGGCCTGCAGCAGCATGAGGATGGACAACAGGCGGTGGGCTTTCATGGCCGCTCAATCATGACACCCCTTGTCATATTGATGGTGCCAGCATCGCCCCTCCTTCATCACCACAAGGCAGGCGCACCATGAACACCCCAGACCCCGGCGCAACGAGCGCGAAGCAGGACTTCGATTTCCTGGTCGGCCACTGGACCACCCGCCAGCGGCGCCTGAAACAGCGCCTACAGGGCAGCGACGAATGGGAAACCTTCACCGCCTCCACCACCAACCAGCACCTGCCGGGCGGCGTGATCAACTTCGACACCCTGGTCGCGCCGACCTGGAAACCGGGCTGGGTGGGCATGTCGCTGCGCCTGTTCAACCCCGCGACCAACCTCTGGAGCATCTACTGGGTCACCAACGAAGGCGGCGGCATCGACCCCGCGACGGGACAGCTCGGCGCCCCGGTGGTCGGCCGCTTCCAGGGAAGCGAAGGTGTGTTTGAGGGCGAGGACCGGTTCGAGGAACGCACGGTCCGCGTGCGCTTCCATTGGCAGCGCTGGGGCAGCGAGCGGGCGCGCTGGCAGCAGGCCTTCTCCGACGATGGCGGGCGCAGCTGGGAGGTCAACTGGATCATGGATTTCGAGCGCGAGGCGCCTTCCTCGGCCGACCCTTGCTCGAACCGCAGGAAGCATTGGCCAGGGCCGTGATGGGCCGGTTCCGCGACCTCGATGCGCCCGACCACTTCGTCTGGCTGCGCGGCTGTGCCAGCAGGGGCAGCCGCACCCACCGCGCGTTCGGCGATCCAGGCCTGAGCGCCACGGCCGCCGGAGTCGCTGCTCAGCGGCGCGGCAGCCGGCGGGCGATCTCGCTCACGAGTTGGCGCGCCAGGGCCAGCTTGGCGGCGCTCGGCAACTCGGTGCTGCCGGCCTCGTCCACCAGCAGCAGCGCGTTGTCGTCGCGGCCGAAGGTGTCGGGCCCGATGTTGCCCACCAGCAGCGGCACGCCCTTGCGCGCGCGCTTGGCCTGGGCGTGGGCGAGCAGGTCGTGGCTTTCGGCGGCGAAGCCCACGCAATACAGCGCGCCGGCCTGGGCGCGCGGGCTGGCGGCCACGCCGGCCAGGATGTCGGGGTTCTCCACGAAGGCCAGGGCGGGCACCTCGCCGCTGCCGTCCTTCTTGATCTTCTGGCCGGACGTGCTGGCGGGGCGCCAGTCGGCCACGGCGGCGGCGGCGATGAAGACATCGGCCGCGTCGGCGCTGGCCAGCACGGCGCGCTGCATGTCCTGGGCGGACATCACGTCCACCCGCTGAACCCCGCGCGGCGTGGGCAGGGCCACCGGGCCGGCCACCAGCGTCACCTGGGCACCGGCCTCGTGAGCGGCGCGCGCGAGCGCGAAGCCCATCTTGCCGCTGGAGCGGTTGGTGAGGCCGCGCACCGGGTCGATGGCCTCGAAGGTGGGCCCGGCCGTGATGAGCACGTGCCGGCCCGCCAGCGCCTTGGGCCGGAAGTGGCGCACCAGCTCGTAGAGCAGTTCGTCCGGCTCGAGCATGCGGCCATCGCCGGTTTCGCCGCAGGCCTGCTCGCCCGCGCCCACGCCCAGCACCACGGTGCCGTCGGCGCGCAGCTGCGCCAGGTTGCGCTGGGTGGCGGGGTGGGCGTACATCTCGCGGTTCATGGCCGGGGCCACGATCAGCGGCACGCGGTCCAGCGGCCGGGCCAGGCACAGCAGCGAGAGCAGGTCGTCGGCGCGGCCGTGCAGCAGCTTGGCCATGAAGTCGGCGCTGGCCGGCGCGATGACGATGGCATCGGCCTCGCGGCTGAGGTTGATGTGGGGCATGTTGTTGCCCTCGCGCGGGTCCCACTGCGAGCCGTAGACCGTGCGGCCCGACAGCGCCTGCATCGTGACCGGCGTGATGAAGTGCTCGGCCGCCTCGGTCATCACCACCTGCACCGTGGCGCCGGCCTTCACCAGGCCGCGGCAGAATTCGGCGGCCTTGTAACAGGCCACGCCGCCGCTGAGGCCCAGCACGATGTGTTTTCCCGCGAGATCGCTCATGGAGGCGCAATGTAGCAGCGCTCCGCGAGAAGCCCTGGCGGACGGGCCCAGCGGGAGGGGCCACCTATAATCGGAATTTCCCACCTGAGCCAGCCCCCGGGCTGGCCCGAGTCATGACCAAATACGTGTTCGTCACCGGCGGTGTGGTGTCCTCCCTGGGCAAGGGCATTGCTTCTGCGTCTCTCGCCGCGCTGCTCGAATCGCGCGGCCTCAAAGTCACCCTCATCAAGCTCGACCCGTACATCAACGTGGACCCGGGCACCATGTCGCCGTTCCAGCACGGCGAGGTGTTCGTCACCGACGACGGCGCCGAAACCGACCTGGACCTGGGCCACTACGAGCGTTTCATCGAAACGCGCATGCGCCAGTCCAACAACTTCACCACCGGCAAGATCTACCAGTCGGTGCTGGAGAAGGAGCGCCGCGGCGACTACCTCGGCAAGACCGTGCAGGTGATCCCGCACGTCACCAACGAGATCCAGGAATTCATCCGCAAGGGCTCGGGCGAAGGCACGCCCGACGCGGTGGACGTGGCCATCGTCGAGATCGGCGGCACCGTGGGCGACATCGAGTCCCTGCCGTTCCTGGAGGCCGTGCGCCAGATGAGCCTGCGCCTGGGCCCCAACAGCTCGGCCTTCCTGCACCTGTCCTACCTGCCCTGGATCGCCGCCGCCGGCGAACTCAAGACCAAGCCCACGCAGCACACCGCCAAGGAGCTGCGCGCCATCGGCATCCAGGCCGACGCCCTGCTCTGCCGCGCCGACCGCCGCATCCCCGACGAGGAACGCGCCAAGATCAGCCTGTTCAGCAACGTGCCCGAATGGGGCG
>NZ_MKSS01000113.1:0-2950 GCF_001897365.1 Hydrogenophaga sp. 70-12 | reverse complement strand
CTCAAGCCCGATGGGGTGTTGTTCGGCTGGGACATCGAGCGACCCGGTGGCGGCATCTCCCGGTTCGACATGCCGGGCGGCGATTTTCTGGAGACGCGGTACTGACCGATCGCCTTGATCGCCTCAAGGCCCGCGGCTAGTAGTTGCGCCCACCCTTGTACGCCGCGTGCGTGCGCGCGCGCAGCGGCGCCACGCGTTCGATGGCGGCCTGGGTGCGCGCCACCTGGGCGTGCGTGATCGCCAGGCCCAGGGCGTCCGCCGCGTCCTTGCCGGGCAGACCGGGCAGCTGCAGCAGGCGTTTCACCATTTCCTGCATCTGCTCCTTGGTGGCGCGGCCATGGCCGGCCACGGCCTTCTTGAGCTGCAGCGCGGTGTATTCGGCCACGCCCAGGCCATTGGCCACCAGGGCGGTGAGGCAGGCGCCGCGCGCCTGGCCCAGCAGCAGCGTGGCCTGCGGGTTCACGTTGACGAACACGATTTCGCACACCGCCACCTCGGGCTGGTAGCGGCGGGTCACCTCGGTGATGCCGTCGAACAGCACCTTCAGCCGCTCGGGCAGCAGGGCGCCATCCTTCGGGCTGGTCTGGATGGTGCCGCTGGCCACGTAGGCCAGGCGCGGGCCTTCAGTGTCGATGACGCCGAAGCCGGTGCACTGCAGGCCGGGGTCGATGCCGAGGATTCTCATGGGCGGTCGTGGCGCGGGCTCACAGCCCGAAGGTCCAGCGGACCGAATGGAAGAACACCGGCGCCGCGAAGCACAGCGCGTCGACGCGGTCGAGCAGGCCGGCCGCGCCGGTGACCGAGCGGCGCTCGCCGCCCCAGTTCGTCACGCCACGGTCGCGCTTGATGGCCTTCATCACCAGGTGGCCCAGCGAGCCCGCGACGCAGGCCACCAGGGCCATGGCCAAGGCCGGCAGGGGCTTGAAGGGCGTGAAGCCCGCCAGCAGCGCGCCCAGCAGGCCGCCGGCCAGTAGGCCCCAGCCCCAGCTGGCCCAGTGGAAGCTGGCGCTGATGGCCGGCGCCACCGGGCGCTGGCGGCCGCGCGCGGCGAGGTGCTGCACCAGCATGCAGGTTTGCACCACCAGCACCAGGAAGAAGACTAGGAAGGCGTTGTTGCCCAGCCAGCGCGGAAACTGCAACAGCATCAGCGCGGGCACGTGGCTGAGGCCGTAGACGCAGACCATGATGCCCCACTGGAGTTTGGCGCTTCGCTCCAGGAAGCGCTGCGGGTCGCCGCGCAGCGCGCTCACCACCGGCAGGGCCAGGAATACGTACACAGGGATGAAGACCGTGAACAGGTTGAATTGCGCGTTCCACACCAGCGCGTACTGGGCCGGCAGCACCACGAAGAAGGCCAGCACCAGGCTGCGGTGGTCGCCGCGCCGCGTGGGCGACAGGCTGATGAACTCGCGCAGGGCGAAGAAGGAGAGCACGCCGAACAGGGCGATGGACGGACCGCGGCCCATCACCCAGCCGATCCAGAACACCACGGCCATCAGCCAGGAGATGCGCAGCAGGTCGGCGTTGTCGTGGCGGCGGCGGGCCAGCGCGGGGTCGTCGCCATGCGCGCGGCGCTCGCGCAGCGAGAGCAGCACCCCCGCGACGGTGGCCAGGGCCAGCAGGCCGAACACCACGAGGAACAGCAGACCGACCTGCTGGTCGGAGGTAAGGCCGCGCAGGAAGCCGGTCATCAGACGTCCCTCAGCGCCATGACGGCGAGGCGCGCGCGCGCCAGGAAGTCGGCGCGCGGCTCGTCGGCGCCGGGCTTCACGGGTTCGCCGAAGGTCACGGTGCACAGCACGGGCACGGGCACCACCTCGCCCTTGGGCATCACGCGCTGCACGTTGTGGATCCAGGTGGGCACGAGCACCACCTCGGGGAACTTCATGGCCAGGTTGTACAGGCCGCTCTTGAAGGGCTGCGGGTCTTCCTCGAAACCGCGCGTGCCCTCGGGGAAGAGGATGAGCGAGTCGCCGCTCTCCAGGGCGGCGATCAGCGGCGCCAGCGGGTCCTCGTCGCCCTTTCGTTCGCGTTCCACGTAGACGGCGTTGAACACTTCGGTGGTGATCCAGCGCTTGAGCGGCGAGGCGGTCCAGTAGTCCTTGGCGGCGATGGGCCGCGTGATGCCGCGCAGTTCCTTGGGCAGCGCGGCCCAGATCAGCACCAGGTCGGCGTGGCTTTGGTGGTTGGCGAAGTAGATGCGCTGCTCGGCCTTGGGCGGCGCGCCGTACCAGCGCGCCTGCGCGCCGGTGAGCAGGCGCACCAGGCCCAGCAGGAGGTAGCCGACGGCGGAGGCGGCGAGGCGCATGTCAGGGCAGTTTGACGTCGCCCATGCGGGCGACGATGGTGGCGGTGCGGCGCGCCAGGTAGGCCGAGCCCTGGCGCGTCTCGAAGAAGCGCGGCGAAGGCAGCATCACCGCCAGGCGCGCGGCCTCGTAGGCGCTGAGGCGCGCGGCCGGCTTGTTGAAGTAGCGCTGCGCGGCGGCCTCGGCGCCGAACACGCCTTCGCCCCATTCCACGCTGTTCAGGTAAATCTCGAGGATGCGGCGCTTGTCCAGCAGCAGTTCGAGCATCAGGGAGAGCACCAGCTCCTGGCCTTTGCGCAACAGCGTGCGCTCGCCCGACAGCAGCAGGTTCTTGGCGAGCTGCTGGGTGATGGTGGAGCCGCCCACCACCTTGGCCTCGCGCACGGGGCGGTTGGGGTTCTGCGCGGCGCGGCGCTCGGCCTGCTCCTGGCGGCGCTCGTTTTTCTGCCAGGCCTTTTCGATGGCGGTCCAGTCCACGCCGCCGTGGTCGAAGAAGCCGGCGTCCTCGGAGGCCACCACGGCGCGCCACAGGTTCGGGCTGATCCGCTCGCCGTCGACCCAGCGCTGGCGCCAGCGCCACTGGGTCTCGCCGCGCGCGCTGGCGGTGGCCACGCGCCAGGCCTCGGAGCGCTGGAAGGCGGTGC
>NZ_MKSS01000112.1:0-2991 GCF_001897365.1 Hydrogenophaga sp. 70-12 | reverse complement strand
TGTAGCTCAGTTGGATAGAGTACTTGGCTACGAACCAAGGGGTCGTGGGTTCGAATCCTGCCAGCCGCGCCACTACTGAAAGCCCGCAGCCACAAGCTGCGGGCTTTTCTCTTTCTGGTGCCTCTTTCGCGCGTACCCGTCACCATGAGCAAGGCATTCACCCGCGAATCCGATTCGGACGACGATGACGATGGCGTCGGCGCGCCGGCCACACCGGGCGGCAAGAACTACCTCACGCGCACGGGCTACGAGCGCCTGCGCCGAGAGCTCCTGGGCCTCATGGACGAGGAGCGGCCGAAGGTGGTCGAGGCCGTGCACTGGGCCGCCAAGAACGGCGACCGCTCGGAAAACGGGGACTACCTGTATGGCAAGAAGCGCCTGCGCGAGATCGACCGGCGCATCCGCTTTCTCACCAAGCGCCTGGAGATCGCCGAGGTGGTGGATCCCTCCGCGCACCACGGCAGCGACCAGGTGTTCTTCGGCGCCACCGTCACCTACGCGGACGGGTCGGGGCGCGAGACCACCATCACCATCATCGGCATCGACGAGGCCGACAGCACGCTAGGGCAGGTGAGCTGGGTGGCGCCGGTGTCGCGCGCCCTGCTCAAGGCCCGCGTCGGCGACGTGGTCAAACTCGCCGTGCCGGGCGGTGTGCAGGAACTCGAGGTGCTGGACGTGAGCTACCCGGCGCCCACTGCCGCCTGATCAGGCCTTGGCCGCGGCCTTGTAGCGCTGGGCCTTGATGACCGAGGGCGTGCGCTTGAGGCTGCGCAGCACGTCGGCCAGGTGCTGGCGGTCGCGCACCGCCACCGAGAAGCGGATGTCCGTGGCGGTCTGCGCGGGTTCGTCGCCCATGTCCACGTGGGTGATGTCGGCCTCGGCCGCGGCGATGCTTGAGGCCACGCGCGCCAGCACGCCTTTGCCATTGGCCACGGTGACGATCACGGTGGTGTCGAAGGAGCGTACGGGTTCATCGGCCCATTCCACCTCGAGGAAGCGTTCGGCGTCGCGGTCGCGCAGGCGGCGGGCGGTGGGGCAGTCCTCGGCATGCACCACCAGGCCTTCTCCCCGGCCCAGGTAGCCCACGATGCGATCGCCCGGGATGGGCTTGCAGCAAGGGGCGTACTGCACGGACAGGCCTTCGCTGCCGTCCAGCGTGACCACGCCCTGCAAGGCGCCATCGTTATGGCCGGCAGTGGCGTAGCGCTCGGTGCTGATCAGCACCGCGTCGGGTTTGAGTCCGGTTTCGGACAGCAGCACCGCGAGCTTCTTGCCCACCATGCTGGCGATGCGCCGGCCCATGCCGATGTCGGACAGCAATTCGGCCCGGCTCTTGTTGCCGGTGAAGCGCAGCAGCTTCTCCCACACCAGGGCCTGCTCACCGTCTTCGCCCGGCAATTGCGCGATGCCTTCGGAGCGCAGGGCCTGGCTGAGCATGCGTTCGCCGAGTTCAAGGGATTTCTCCTGCGCCACGGTCTTGAGGTGGTGGCGGATCTTGGAGCGCGCGCGGCCGGTCTTGACGAAGGACAGCCAGGTGGGATTGGGCTCCGCCTTCTCGTCCGTGATGACTTCGACCACGTCGCCATTGGCCAGTTCGGACCGCAGCGGCCGCTGCTCGCCGTTGATGCGCGCGGCCACCGTGCGTTGGCCGATGTCGCTGTGAATGGCGTACGCAAAGTCGACCACCGTCGCGCCGCGCGGCAGCGCAAGAATTTTGCTCTTGGGCGTGAACACGTAGACCGCATCGGGGAAGAGGTCGATCTTGATGTGGTCCCAGAACTCGCTGGCGTCGTGCGTTTCCTGCTGGATGTCCAGCAGCGACTGCAGCCACTGTGTGCCCAGGCGCTGCGACATGTCGCTGCCGGGCTCGTTGGCCTTGTAGAGCCAGTGCGCCGCCACGCCCGACTCGGCCACCACGTCCATGCCATGCGTGCGCACCTGGAACTCGATGGCGGTCCCGAAAGGCCCCACCAGCGTGGTGTGCAGCGACTGGTAGCCATTGACCTTGGGAATCGCGACGTAGTCGCGGAACTTGCCCGGCAGCGGCTTGTAAAGCTGGTGCAGCACGCCCAGGGCGGTGTAGCAGTCGGTCAGTTCGGGCACCACGATGCGAAAGCCGTAGATGTCGGTCACCTGGGCGAAGGACAGGTGCTTGCTGTCCATCTTGCGGTAGACCGAGTACAGCGTTTTCTCGCGACCCATGATGCGCACCGGCATCAGCTGCCGCTTGAAGGCGGCTTCCACTTCCTGCTGCACGCGGGCGATCAGGTCGCGGCGGCGGCTGCGCGCCCGGTTCAGTGCCTTGGACAGCACCTCGTAGCGCCAGGGGTGCAGGAACCGGAAGGCCAGATCCTGCAGTTCGCGGTAGGTGAAATTCAGGCCCAGGCGGTGGGCGATCGGGGCGTAGATTTCCAGCGTTTCCGAGCTGATGCGCTGCCACTTGCTGCGCGGCATGTCGGCCATCGTCCGCATGTTGTGCGTGCGGTCGGCCAGCTTGATCAGGATGACCCGCACGTCCTTGGCCATGGCCAGCAGCATCTTGCGGAAGGACTCGGCCTGGTTGTGCTCGCGCGAGGTGAACTCCAGCCGCTCCAGCTTGGTCAGTCCGTCGACCAGTTCGGCCACTGGCGCACCGAAGCGCTCGACGAGTTCCTGCTTGGTCACGCCGCAGTCCTCGATGGCGTCGTGCATCAGCGCGGCCATCAGGGCCTGGGCGTCGAGTTTCCATTCCGCGCACATCGAGGCCACCGCGATGGGGTGGGTGATGTACGGATCGCCGTTCTTGCGCAGCTGGCCCAGGTGGGCTTCGTCGGCGAAACGGTAGGCTTGCCGGATGTGCTCGATGTCCGTGGGGCCCAGGTAGTCGAGCTTGCCCAGCAGCGCGGCGAAGCTGGCCGCAGCCGCGCTCGCGGCCGCTGTGGCCGCATCAGGCGGGCTGACCGCCAGGGTACCGTCGACGGTAGGGGTCATCCTGCAACTGTAGCGCCAGAC
>NZ_MKSS01000111.1:0-2943 GCF_001897365.1 Hydrogenophaga sp. 70-12 | reverse complement strand
AGGCGCGCATCGTGGAAGCCGACGACGACTTCAGCAAATCCATCGGCGTGCGTCTGGGCGGTGGCGTGCGGGACTTCAGCGCAGGCTCGGCCAATGGCAACCCGGTGCGCGGCAACTTCGGCAGCAACTACGGGGCCGTGACCACCGGACCGTCTCTGACCTCCGCCCCCTTCGTGAACCTGCCCGCCTTGCCCCCGTCCGGTCAGGCCGCGTCCTACGCCCTGTCGCTGTTCAGCCCGAACGCCTCGCGCTTCCTG
This sequence comes from Hydrogenophaga sp. 70-12, assembly GCF_001897365.1. NCBI lineage: Bacteria > Pseudomonadati > Pseudomonadota > Betaproteobacteria > Burkholderiales > Comamonadaceae > Hydrogenophaga > Hydrogenophaga sp. 70-12. The sequence goes on along the minus strand of NZ_MKSS01000111.1, from coordinate 2,686 downwards.
GCGCTGGAAATCTCGGCGCTGGAATCCGATGGCAAGGGCCGCGTGGTGTCCAGTCCTCGCGTGGTCACGGCCGACCAGGTGAAGGCGCTGATCGAGCAGGGCACCGAGTTCCCTTACCAGACCGCCACGTCCAGCGGCGCCACGGCCATCGCGTTCCGCAAGGCCAACCTCAAGCTGGAAGTTACGCCGCAGATCACGCCCGAGGGCAACATCATTCTCGACCTCGACGTGAACAAGGACACCCGTGGCGAAACCACCTCCGAGGGTATCGCCATCGACACCAAGCACGTGCAAACCCAGGTGCTGGTGGAGAACGGCGGCACGGTGGTGATCGGTGGCATCTTCGAGCGCACCGAGCGCAACCAGATCCAGAAGGTGCCGCTGCTGGGCGATCTGCCCGCCGTGGGCAACCTGTTCAAGTCGCGCAACCAGATCGATCAGCGTTCTGAGCTGCTGATCTTCATCACGCCGCGGGTCCTGGGGCGCACCGCCATCAACTAATTGAACCCCACGCAGTCGGTCTTCCTGGTCGGGCTGCCTGGATCGGGCAAATCCACCGTCGGGCGCCAACTGGCCCGGCGGCTGGGTTTGCCCTTTGTCGATTCCGATCACGTGATCGAGCAACGCATAGGGTCGAGCATCCGGGCGTTTTTTGATCGCGAGGGGGAGGCGGCGTTCCGGGATCTCGAGGCGCAGGTCATTGATGAAGTCACCGCCGGTCCATTGGCGGTGATCGCCACCGGTGGCGGCGCCGTGCTGCGTCCGGAGAATCGGGTGCACCTGCATGAGCGCGGGCGCGTGGTCTACCTGCGATCGACGCCGGAAGACCTTTTTCGCCGTCTGCGCAACGACCGCCACCGTCCGCTGTTGCAGGTGGCCGATCCCTTGGTCCGGCTCAAGGACCTGCACGCGCAGCGGCACCCGCTGTACGCCGAGACGGCGCATTTCGCGATCGACACGGGACGCCCTTCGGTGGCCACGCTGGTCAACATGATCCTGATGCAGCTGGAGTTGGCCGGGCTGGTGTCCAGCGCACCGCCTGCGGACGGGGCTGACACGCCGCGGTGAGCGCCCCAGCCGCCCAGAAGGGGCGGCATACACTCGGGGCATGTCCCCCGCCACTTCGACCACCGAGACCCAGCGCGTCGCCATCGACCTGGGTGAACGCAGCTACGACATCCACATCGGCGCCGACCTGATCGGCCGTGCCGACACCTTCGCCGGCCTGCCGACGGCGAGCACCGGCGTGATTGTCACCAACGAGGTGGTGGCGCCTCTGTACCTGGCGTCGCTGCGGGCGGCGCTGAGCGGGCGCCATGCACGTGTGTTGGACGTGGTGCTGCCCGACGGCGAGTCCCACAAACATTGGCAGACGCTGCAGACCATCTTCGATCACCTGCTCGAGACCGGTTGTGACCGCAAGACGGTGCTGTACGCGCTGGGCGGCGGGGTGGTGGGCGACATGACCGGCTTCGCGGCCGCTTGCTACATGCGTGGGGTGCCGTTCGTGCAAGTGCCCACCACCTTGCTGGCGCAGGTGGACTCGTCGGTGGGTGGCAAGACGGGCATCAACCACCCGCTGGGCAAGAACATGATCGGCGCCTTCCACCAGCCGCTGAGGGTGGTGTGCGACCTCGACGCGCTGCGCTCCCTGCCCGAGCGCGAGTTCAGTGCCGGCATGGCCGAGATCATCAAGTACGGGCCCATCGCCGACATGGCTTTCCTCGGCTGGATCGAAGACCACATCGAGGCCCTCATGGCGCGCGAGCCGGCGCATGTGGCGCACGCGGTGCGGCGCAGCTGCGAGATCAAGGCCCAGGTGGTGGGCGCCGACGAACGCGAATCGGGACTGCGCGCCATCCTGAATTTTGGCCACACCTTCGGCCATGCGATCGAGGCCGGCATGGGCTATGGCGCCTGGCTGCACGGCGAGGCCGTGGGTTGCGGCATGGTGATGGCGGCCCGCCTGTCGCAGGCGCTGGGCTTGGTGGACGAGGCGTTCGTCGAGCGCCTCAGGCGCCTGGTGGTCCGTGCCGGCCTGCCGGCGGTGGCGCCGGTGCTCGATCCCGCGCGCAATGCCGAGCGTTACCTTGAGCTGATGCGTGTCGACAAAAAGGCCGAAGCGGGGGAGATCCGCTTCGTGCTCATCGACCCACCGGGCCGGGCCTCGATGCGCCCGGCCAGCGATGCCGTCGTGGCGGGGGTGATCGCGCGAAGCTGCCAGCCGGCATGAGCCTGGCACCGTACGCCAGCGATCCGGCGCGCAGCCGTGGCCGGCGCTACCCGGAACCCCCCGCCCCCACGCGCACCGACTACCAGCGCGACCGCGACCGGGTGATCCATTCCACCGCGTTCCGTCGGCTGGTCTACAAGACGCAGGTGTTCCTCAACCATGAGGGAGACCTGTTCCGCACCCGCCTGACGCACTCGCTGGAAGTGGCCCAGCTCGGCCGCAGCATCGCGCGATCGCTGGGGCTCAACGAAGACCTGGTCGAAGCCATCGCGCTCGCGCACGACCTGGGCCACACGCCCTTCGGCCACGCCGGCCAGGACGCGCTGCACGCCGCCTTGCAGGCGCTCGGCCCCGATGGCCGCGCGCCCGACGGCTGGGGCTTCGAGCACAACCTGCAGAGCCTGCGCGTGGTGGACGAACTCGAGGAGCGCTACCCCGCGTTCGACGGCCTGA
>NZ_MKSS01000110.1:0-16300 GCF_001897365.1 Hydrogenophaga sp. 70-12 | reverse complement strand
CGTCGAAGACCTGGTAATTGGGCAGCTCGCGCTTGGCGTAGGTCGCCACCACACGGCCTTCGCACAGCACCGTGGCGGCGTTGTGCAGCGAGGCCACGGCCACGCTGCGCCCGCGCGCCCCGCCGCCCGCGCGGGCCGGATGGCCCACCACGATGCAAAGGCCTTTGAGCTGCGCCGTGCAAGCCGCCACCGACTTGAGGGCATCATCGCAGGCGTCGACGAAGGCGGGCCGCAGGTACAGGTCTTCGGCGGCGTAGCCGCAGAGGGCGAGTTCGGGCGTGAGCAGCAGCCTCACCCCGCGCGCGTGGGCGGCCGTGGCGGCCTCGACGATGCGGCGGGCATTGCCCGCCATGTCGCCCACCACGAAGTTGAGTTGGGCAACCGATACGGAAAACGACATGGAATCTGGTGCGAAGGCAGGGGTCGGGCGTGGCTGAAATCGATTATGTCACCCGCGTCCTGGGCGATTGGGGCGCGGTGGACGCCGCGCAATGGGCGCAGTTGCTGGCCCTGGAGGACGACCCCAGCCCCTTCGCGCGGCACGAGTACCTGCGGGCCATGAGCGACACGGGCTGCGCCACGCCGGACACCGGCTGGACGCCGCGCATCCTCACCCTGTGGCGGGGTGAACGACTGGAAGCCGCCTGCGCGGTCTATCTCAAGTCGCATTCCTACGGCGAATACGTCTTCGACTGGGCCTGGGCCAACGCCTATGCGCAGCACGGCCTGGCCTACTACCCCAAGGCGCTGGTGGCCGTGCCCTTCACCCCCGTACCGGGCGCGCGGCTGCTGGCGCGCGACGGCGCCGCGCGCGCCGCGCTGGTGCGCTCGCTCGTGCGCTGGTGCGAGGAAGAGCGCCTGTCTTCGCTGCACCTCCTGTTCGCCCAGCCGCGCGACGCGACCGCCTGCGCCGAGGCCGGCCTCATGCTGCGGCACACGGTGCAGTTCCATTGGCAGAACACCGGGTGGCCCGACTGGGACGCCTTCCTCGCCAGCCTGCAGCAGGACAAGCGCAAGAAGATCCGCCAGGAGCGCCGCAAGGTGGCCGAGGCCGGGGTGCTGTTCCGCCACGCCGAGGGCCACGCCATCGCCCCGACCGACTGGGATTTCTTCTACCGCTGCTACGAGCGCACCTACTGGGAGCACGGCAACCCGCCCTACCTCAGCCGCGGCTTCTTCGAACGCATGGCGAGCGACATGCCGGAGCACTGGCTGCTGTTCATCGCCGAGCGCGGGGGCCAACCCATCGCCAGCAGCCTGATCGCCATCGACCCGGCGCATCGCGTGGCCTATGGCCGCTACTGGGGCGCCCTGCAGCGCGTGGATTGCCTGCACTTCGAGGCCTGCTACTACCAGCCGCTGCAGTGGTGCATCGCCCAGGGCTACCAGCGCTTCGAGGGCGGCGCCCAGGGCGAACACAAGATGGCGCGCGCCCTGCTGCCCGTCAAGACCACCAGCGCCCACTGGCTGGCCCACCCGGCATTCGCCGAGGCGGTGGACCGCTTCCTCGAACGCGAAGGCGAAGGCGTGGAGCAGTACCTGGGGCATCTCGCCGCGCGCAACCCGCTCAAGGCCGAGCCCTCCTGAGCGAACCCTTTCGCTACACTCGGCCGCCATGGACGAGCAGGACGCGTTCTTCACCCACGGCATCGTGGGCGCCCCGTTTTCGGTGCTGCTCGGGCGGCGCCTGGACACGGGCGACCGCAAGGCGCAGGGCCTGCGGCTCGACCCCAACAGCGGCGACAGCCGCCTGAGCTCGGCCTGGCGGTCCTGGGCCATCGAGCGCCTGGCCACGCTGCCCGCGGGGCAGCCGCGGCGCCGCCCCAGGCCCCTGCGCCGCTGGCTGGAGCGCCACGCCCTGGCCATCGCCGCGCTGGGCCTGGTGGCGCTGGCCGCGGGACTGGTGCTCACCGCCCGGTCCCAGGGCTGGCTGGCCCCGTTGCTGCCGAGGCTGCCATGGTGAGCAAGAACGCGCAGGACACCCTCACCATCGACCCGGTGGCGATGGAGATCACCAACCGCGTGGCCGCTGGCTGCGATCTCAGCGGCGACCTCAACTTCGAAGGCGGCCTGCTGGTCCAGGGGCACCTGGAAGGCCACATCCGCGTCGACGGCCGCCTCATCATCTGGACCGGTGCCAGCGTGCGCGGGCGCATCCGCGTGATGGGCGACCTCTACCTCTTCGGCCAGCTCGGCTCGCCCAACGGCGGCCCGCACGACACCAGCCTGGAATGCGAGGGCATGGTCTACGTGAGCAAGTCCGGCGTCAGCACCGGCACCCTGTTCGCGCGGCGGCTGCAGATGTACGAAGGGGCCCAGTTGAAGGGCCCCTTCCATACCCTGCAGGTCGAAGACCGCCTGCCGGTGCTGCGCGACGTGCTGGTGCAGCCGCCCGCCGCGTCCTGAACACCCTGGCCGCTCAGGCCTTTTTCTGGGCCTTCTCGTAGTTGGCGATCCCGTCCAGGATTTCCTTGTGGGCGGCGGCCTTGTCGGCCCAGCCCAGCACCTTGACCCACTTGCCCTGCTCCAGGTCCTTGTAGTGCTCGAAGAAGTGCTGGATGGTCTTGAGGCGCATGGGGTTCAGGTCCTCGGGCTTCTGCCACTGGGTGTAGATCGACAGGATCTTGTCCACCGGCACGGCCAGCAGCTTGGCGTCCTCGCCAGCCTCGTCTTCCATGCGCAGCATGCCCAGGGCGCGGCAGGTCACCACCACGCCAGGGTGCAGGGGCACGGGGGTGATCACCAACACGTCCACCGGGTCGCCGTCGCCCGAGATGGTCTTGGGGATGTAGCCGTAGTTGGTGGGGTAGTGCATGGACGTGCTCATGAAGCGGTCCACGAAGATGGCGCCGGTTTCCTTGTCGACCTCGTACTTGATCGGGTCGGCGTTCATCGGGATTTCGATGATCACGTTGAACGCTTCGGGAACCTTGCTGCCAGGGGTGACGTTGTCGAGGGACATGAAAGACTCGAGGGGAGGTTGAAGGGGATCGGTCACGGAGCCGTCGCGGGCGCGACGGGTGGGCGCGGCGCCCGCTCCGTATTTACCCTGATTTTACCGACGCCAGCCTGACGCCCCCGATGGCAAACGGGGGGAATCTGGCTACATTGCGTCGGTTGGCCAATCGCCGGTGCCCTGCTGCAAGTTCCGCAGCGCGGGCGACAGCGAGGAAGCAACGCAGCGGGGGCATACCCCGGAGGCGTTGCCCCCTCCAAGTCGAACTCACTGGCAGGAGAACTTCATGGTTGGTCAAAGTGCGCTGATCTTCGCGCTCGTCTGTGGCCTGATCGCCGTGGTCTACGGCTTCTGGTCGCGCAGCTGGATCCTTTCGCAGGACGCCGGCAATCCCCGCATGCAGGAAATCGCCGGCGCCATCCAGACCGGCGCGGCCGCCTATCTGGCGCGGCAGTACAAGACCATCGGCCTCGTGGGCATCGTGCTCGCGGTGCTCATCGGCGTCTTCCTCGACGGCCCCACCGCCATCGGCTTCTTGGTCGGCGCGGTGCTCTCGGGCGCCTGCGGCTTCATCGGCATGAACATCTCGGTGCGCGCCAACGTGCGCACCGCGCAGGCCGCCACCAAGGGCATGGGCCCGGCGCTGGACGTGGCCTTCCGCGGCGGCGCCATCACCGGCATGCTGGTGGTGGGCCTGGGCCTGCTGGGCGTCACCGGTTTCTTCTGGTTCCTGGTGGGCAACGGCAACCTCAACGCCGCCTCCAACCTGTCCAAGATGCTCAACCCGCTGATTGGCCTGGCCTTCGGCTCCTCGCTGATTTCCATCTTCGCGCGCCTGGGCGGCGGCATCTTCACCAAGGGCGCCGACGTGGGCGCCGACCTGGTGGGCAAGGTGGAGGCCGGCATTCCCGAAGACGACCCGCGCAACCCGGCGGTGATCGCCGACAACGTGGGCGACAACGTGGGCGACTGCGCCGGCATGGCGGCCGACCTGTTCGAGACCTACGCCGTCACGCTCATCGCCACCATGGTGCTGGGCGCGCTGATGGTGGCGACCGCGCCGCTGCAGGCCGTGATCTACCCGCTGGTGCTGGGCGGCGTGTCCATCATCGCGTCCATCATCGGCTGCTTCTTCGTCAAGGCCAGCCCCGGCATGAAGAACGTGATGCCCGCCCTGTACAAAGGCCTGGTCATCGCCGGCGTGCTCTCGCTGATCGCCTTCTGGTTCGTCACCGCCTGGGTCATGCCCGACAACGCCATCACCCAGAGCGGCAGCCAGCTGCGCCTGTTCGGTGCCTGCGCGGTGGGCCTGGTGCTCACCGGCGTGCTGGTGTGGATCACCGAGTTCTACACGGGCACGCAGTACAGCCCGGTCAAACACATCGCACAGGCTTCCACCACCGGCCACGGCACCAACATCATCGCCGGCCTGGGTGTCTCGATGCGCTCCACGGCCTGGCCCGTGCTGTTCGTCTGCGCGGCCATCGTGGCCGCCTACATGCTCGCGGGCCTGTACGGCATCGCCGTCGCCGCCACCTCCATGCTGAGCATGGCCGGCATCGTGGTCGCGCTCGACGCCTACGGCCCCATCACCGACAACGCCGGCGGCATCGCCGAGATGGCCGAGCTGCCCAGCAGCGTGCGCGACATCACCGACCCGCTGGACGCCGTGGGCAACACCACCAAGGCCGTCACCAAGGGCTACGCCATTGGCTCGGCCGGCCTGGCCTCGCTGGTGCTGTTCGCCGACTACACCCACAAGCTGGAGACCTACGGTGCCAAGGTCAGCTTCGACCTGAGCGACCCGATGGTGATCATCGGCCTGTTCATCGGCGGCATGATTCCCTACCTCTTTGGCGCCATGGCCATGGAGGCCGTGGGCCGCGCGGCTGGCTCGGTGGTGGTAGAGGTGCGCCGCCAGTTCAAGGAGATCGCCGGCATCATGGAAGGCACGGCCAAGCCCGAGTACGGCAAGGCGGTGGACATGCTGACCACGGCGGCCATCAAGGAAATGATCGTGCCCAGCCTGCTGCCGGTGATCGTGCCCATCCTGGTGGGCGTGTTCCTGGGGCCCAAGGCGCTGGGTGGCCTGCTCATGGGCACCATCGTCACCGGCCTGTTCGTCGCCATCTCCATGTGCACCGGCGGCGGCGCCTGGGACAACGCCAAGAAGTACATCGAGGACGGCCACCACGGCGGCAAGGGCTCGGAGGCGCACAAGGCCGCCGTCACCGGGGACACCGTGGGCGACCCCTACAAGGACACGGCCGGCCCGGCGGTGAACCCGCTGATCAAGATCATCAACATCGTGGCGCTGCTGATCGTGCCGCTGCTGCCGCTGACCTGACCCTCGGCAAGCCCATCAGGAAGCCCGCCCCGCGCGGGCTTTTCTGTTTTCAGGCCTGCGCGAGCCGGCGCACGATGTCGCTGGCCGCTGGTGTGAGCGAGGTGAGCTGCGCCTGCTCGCCGCGTTCTATCGCGTCGAGCACCAGCTCGGTGATCGCGCCCACGGCCGCCATGGCCATGGCCTCGCTCAGCGCGTGTTCGGCGTCGCGATCGCGGTTGACCGTGTCGCGCATGAAGTCGGCCAGAGATCGCATGACCTCTCGGCGCACGTTGGCGCCCGCCTCGCCCAGGTGGTGGATCTCCACAAACAGCGTGCGCAGCAGTTGCGGCCCGGCCGCAAGGTGAGCGAAGTAGGCCTGCAGCGCCGTTTCCAGCTGCGCCTGCCAGGGCCGCTCGGGCTGCACCGACTCGCGCAGCGTGCGCAGCGCCGAGGCGCTGGCCTGGCGGTACAGCGTGAGAAAGCAGGCGTCCTTGTCGCTGAAGTGTTCGTAAAAGGTGCGCTTGGAGACGCCCGCCACGCGCACCACGTCGGACACGGTGGTGGCCGCCAGTCCCTTCTCGCCGGCGACGGCGGCGAGGGCTTGCAGCAGGCGGGTGTCGTGCGGTTCGGCGACGGGGGCGTCCGGACGGGGCATCGCGCGATCTTACCGAGGGCCTTGTCGCCTCATGCCCCTTGCGCCAACACCCGCTCCACCGCCGCATGAAAGCGCGCCGCGCTGCACTCCGTCGCGCCCAGGTGCCAGTGCGCGTTCGCCCCGCTGGCCAGGGTCGATTGGCAGCTCACCCCGAGCGCGAAGTCCTCGTCCAGCGCTCCCCAGAAGGACTCGACGTTCTTCTGCCAGTGGCGGGCCGCTTTCTCGCTCGTGGGCTTCTCGGGGATCAGCGTGACCGCGCGCACCGTGCTGTGGCCCACGCTGTCCGGCAGCACGGTGAACAGATTGGCGTGGTCGCCCTCGTGCAGGATGAAGGTGGCCGGGAAGAAGAAGTAGATGATGTTTGAGTGCGGGCCAATCGCCCAGCGCTCATGCGGCTGCTCGCGCAGCCCCGCCATGCTGCGCTTGGGCAGCAGCAGCCGCTGGTGGTCGTCGTCGTGGTCGGCGATCAGCAGGTTGTCGTGGAACAGGTGGGCGATGCTCTGGCGGTGCGCGTACTGGAAGTGGTAGGTCTCCAGGTTGCCCTCGAAGGGGATCTTCCAGTTCGCGGCGTTGGGAAAGCTGCGCTCATGGAAGGGCACCCAGCCGTCGTAGCCCCAGTGGCGCAGGTCCTGGCCGAAGCGGCCCAGGTGGCGCTCCAGGTCGATGCGATCGGGCTCGCCCTCGCGCAGCGCGCGCGGCACCACCCACACCAGGCCCAGCGCCTCGCCCACGGGCACGCGGGCGAGCGAGCAGCGCTCGGGCGGTGCGTGCGGAAAATCCGCGGCGTGCGGGCGGCCGCGCAAGGCGCCGTCCAGACCGTAGGTCCAGCTGTGGTACGGGCAGATGAAGGCACGCTGGTGGTGGTGCGCTCCCGCCCCCAGCAGGCGCGCGCCGCGGTGGCGGCAGGCGTTGATGAAGGCGTTCAGCTCGCCGCCCTCGCCGCGCGCCAACAGCAACGGCACACCCGCCACGTCGAGGGCCAGGCTGTCGCCGGCGGCCGCCAGGCTGCCCGAGGCGCAGACCGCGATCGGCAAGGCGCGGAACAGCCGTTCCCGCTCGGCTTCGAAGCGCGCCGGGTCCAGGTAGCGGCTCACGGGGCTGAACGTGGGTTCGCCGCGCTCGCTGGCGCCGGCCTCGATGAGCGCGAGCGCGCGCTGGATCAGCCGAACCTGCTCGTCGTGGTGCATGCGGTCTCCTCTGCCCCGTGTGCGGTGCACGGGTGCGGGGCATTGTGCATGCCGTCGCGCACGGCGGACGCCGCCTGGGCGACGCGCCGCCCCCGTTCGGATCAACCCGCGCTGGCCTTGGCGCGCGCGCGGGCCATCACACGATCCAGCGCCTCGCGCGTGAGCGGCTTGACCAGGAAGTCCTCGATGACGGGCAGATCCTGCGCCGCGCGGCGGTCGTCGCGCCAGGTGGACGAGGTGAGCACGCTCACGAACACCGGGTGGCCCTCGCCCACCAGGGCCTCGATCTGGCGCGCGCAGTCGAAGCCATTCATGCCGGGCAGATTGATGTCCAGCAGCACCAGGGTCGCGGAGCGCTCAGCATCCTGGCGCAGGAATTGCAGGAAGTCCTCGGCCGATTCGAAGGCCCGGATCTCACCCGCAAAGCCGGTCTTGCGGATGGTGATCTCGTGGAACAGGTTGTCGTTCTCGCTGTCGTCGACGAGCAGGATGCGTTCGGTATTCATGGCGGGCGGGCCAGGGATGGGCCCGGAAAAGCGTCACCACCGCGCCCTCGTGGGGCACCGGCGGGATGAACGGAACGGAAAACGAAAAACCCGAGGGGCACGCCGGGTGGGCGCGCTCGCGCGGTGTGGACGCCAAGGGGCGGCGATGTGGCGGTGCGGTGTTCGCCCGACCGGCGGACCGCGCCGCGAGGGCGCCAATCGCATCGGATGACCTGGGGGACAGGTCGGCGGGAAGTTCCCGCTGGAGGACGCGCAGAAACGCGTCCCGTCAACGAACGCGCGGAATTTTGCACGCTCATGACCAAAATCACTAGGGTAAACCCTTAGTTCTCGGCGGGAATGCTTGGGCATTGCGGCCGGGTCTCCTGGATCCGCGCCTGTCTATGATCGCCACGCCCTCCCGCGCCCCCCCATGAAAGTCGACGTCGCCAAGCTCAAGCTGTTCATCGAGGTGCTCGACGCCGGGTCCATCACGGCTGGTGCCGGGCGCTGCCACCTGTCCGTGGCGGCGGCCAGCAGCCGGCTGCAGGAGCTGGAATCGGCCCTGGGCGTGCGCCTGTTCGAGCGCCGCGCCTCCGGCGTGCGGCCCACCGACGCTGGCATCGAGCTCGCGCGCCACGCCCGGTCGGTGCTGGTGGAACTGGACCGGCTCAAGCGCGAGATGGCGCCGTTCGCGCACGGCGTGCGCGGCCGCGTGAGCCTGCTGGCCAACACCGCCGCGCTCTCGGGCTACCTGCCCGAGCCGCTGTCGCGCTTCCTGAGCGAACACCCCGAGGTCGACGTCGACCTGCAGGAAATGTGGACCGGCGAAATCCTGGAGGCCCTGCACCGCCGCAAGGCCGACGTGGGCGTGCTGGCCGACACCATGGACACCAGCGGCCTGCACGCCATGCCGCTGGCCGACGACCATCTGGTGGTGGTGGGCACCGCGCACCGCCTGGCCGCGCTCGGCGATTCGCCGCGCTTCGACGAGTGCCTGGATCACCCCATGGTGGGCCTGCCCGCGCAGAGCGCGCTCTACACCTACCTGCAGGTGAAGGCGGCCGATCTCGGCAAGGTGATCCGCTACCGCGTGAGCCTTCGCACCTTCGAGGGCGTGCTCAAGATGGTGGCGCTCGACGTGGGCCTGTCCATCGTCTCCAGCCTCGCCACACGCGAACTGGTGCGCCAGTACCCCGGCCTGCAGTGGCGCCCGCTGCGCGACAGCTGGGCCAAGCGCCGCTTGCTCGTGTGCACGCACCACGCGCACGACACGGCACCGGCCTCGGTGAAGGCGCTGATCGGCTTCCTGCACGAGCAGTCCGCGCGCGACTGAATCGCGCCATGGCCCGCGCGGCCTCCGGTTTTTTCGAACGCCCCCTCCGCTTCTTTGCGATGGCTCGCCCGGCGCGGCCTCGACAGAATCGCGCCGCATGGAAATGCAGCAACTGGTGGCGGTGGCCGCCGTGTTCGTGGTCGCGGGCACCGTCAAAGGGGTGACCGGGCTGGGCCTGCCCACGGTGGCCATCGCCGGGCTGTCGATGGTGCTGCCGCTCGCGCAGGCCGCCGCGCTGCTGGTGCTGCCCTCCCTGCTCACCAACGTCTGGCAGTACCTGCGCTGCGGCGTGGCCTGGGCGGTGTGGCGCCGCACGCGCGGCCTGTGCCTGGGCACCGCGGCCGGGGCCTGGCTCTCGCCGCTGCCCGAGGTGGCCAGCGCCGGCCCCTGGGCGCAGGCCCTCACCGGCGGCCTGCTCGCGTTCTACGGCCTGGCCGGTCTGGTCGGCCTGCGCCTGCCGCCGCCCGGGCGCCACGACGCATGGATCGGTCCCGCCATGGGCCTGGCCACGGGCGCGCTCACGGTGGCCAGCGGCGTGTTCGTCATGCCCAGCGTGCCTTACCTGCAGTCGCTGGGCCTGAACAAGGACACCCTGGTGGGCGCGCTGGGCCTCACCTTCACCGTCTGCACGCTGTGCCTGTGGATCAGCCTGGGTGCCGGTGGCGTGCGCACGGACGCGCTCGCGGCCTCGGCCAGCATGCTGCTGCCCGCGCTGCTGGGGCTGGGCCTGGGCGCCTTCGCGCGCCAGCGGCTCAGCGAGGCCGCGTTCAAACGTGGGTTCCAGATCGCCATCGGCGCGCTGGGCCTCACCATGGTGCAACGCGCACTGGTATCGATGGGGGCCGCATGAACACGCTGCAAGACCTGTCCGCCCAACTGGAGGCGCTGCACGCATCCGCCTTGGCGCTGCGCTCGCTGATGGAAGACCTGGAGCCCAGCGCCGCGCTGTCCGAGCAGCGCTGGTTCGTGGGCCTGCACCTGGCGCGCCAGCTCACCGAGGCCAGTGACGAGGCGCGCGCGCAGCTGGTGCGCTGGTCGAACGCCGACGCCGCGCCGCTGCGCACGCCCCACTGAACACAGGCGACGCGGGGCATGACAGGCCTCGCATACACTGCCGCGCCATGGCTTCGCGCGCGACACCCCCTTCACGCACCGCCGGCGGCGGTGGCCGCGCCCGGCCCGCGAAACGCGCGCTGCTCTCCACCGAGAGTTCGCCCTACTACCGCATCTGGGTGCTCACCAACGTCACGGGCAAGCCCTTCGGCCTGCGCTTTGGGGAGCGCTTCGACCTCAACCTCACCGAGTGGCGCGTGCTGCTCACCGTGGCCGACAAGCCCGGCATCACGGCGCAGACGCTGTCGGATTTCACCGGCCTGGACAAGATGAGCGTCTCGCGCGTGGTGCGCAAGCTCGAATCGCAGGGCCGGCTGGCGCGCGAGAACAGCGAGGCGGACCGCCGCAGCTTCCACCTCAGCCTCACCGACGAGGGCTGGGCCGTGTATGGCGAGATCGCGCAGGCCGCGATCAAGCGCGAGGCCCATGTCTACGCGAGCCTGAGCGAGAGCGAGCTCAACACCTTGCACAAGCTGCTGGGCAAGCTGCTGCTGCAGGCGCGCAACGACCCCACGGGCGACGACCCGATCGAGTGATCTCGGCGCGCGCTCAGAAGCCGTAAGGCTCCAGCGCCGGATCGCCGCCCGCGTGCGCGGGCGCCTCGGCCCAGGCCAGCAAGGAGCAGCCGAAGGTGGACGACACGTCCACGCGCGACCCCGGTTCGATCACCACCACCGACGGCCCCGCCACGCGCGTGTCGCCGATGCGCAGGTCGCCCGCCATCACGAACCAGTCGGTCAGGCCCTGGTGCTGCAGATCGGGCAGGTGCGCGCCGGGCCACAGCTGCAACATGCACAGGCGCCGGTTGTGGCCCGTGCCCGCGTAGTCGAACACCGCGCGGCGCGACACCCGCGCAAACGGCGAAGCCACCGGCACCACCTCGTCGAGCACCACGGTGATGTCCGGGGGCGTGAACGGCGATTCGTTGACCACCGTGGTCTTCTTCGCGTGCGGGTGGATCGCCGCGCCATCGGGCTCGATGGTCACCGGCGCCTCCAGGCGCGAGAACAACGTGCAGCCGCCGTAGGTCACCGCGTCGTGCGTGGCACCCGCCAGGTTGATGCCCACCGCGCCCGCGCGCGTGGTGCACTGGAAATCGACCAGCTCGCCCGACAGGAAGTAGCTGCTCGCGGTACCCCGGTGCTGGTGCACGCCCGATCGGCTCATGGGATCGAAGGCGATCATCCCGAGGAACAGGCCCGCGGCTTCGTCGCGGCGCACCGCCTTCTCGCGCGCGGTGCCGCGCGGCGTGGTGCGCCAGGGCAGGCTCTCCAGGTCGTAGGCGTACACGCCGGGCAGCGCCTGATGGCCAGGCATCCAGCCGGCGCTTTGGCCCTTCTGCGGTTCGTGGACAGCGTTCATCGAGGCTCCTTAGGGTAAACGAGAGGGTTCGGTATTTGGTAACGATCGTTACTATATGGCCGAACCAAGGATGCTGTCATGTCTTTTGTTTCGACCCCCGACGACGCACCGGTGAGCGTGGTCACCGGCGGCGCCAGCGGCATCGGTGCCGCCACTGCCGCCCTGCTCGCGCGGCGCGGCCACCAGGTGGTCACGCTCGACCGCGCCGCCGTGCCGGATGCCACGCTCGCGGGCGCGGTGGCCGACGGGCGCCTCACGCACATCGCCTGCGACCTGGCGCGCGAAGACGCGGTGTGCGCCGCCTTCCTTGCCATCGCGCAGCGCTTCGGCCGCATCGGTGGCCTGGTGAACAGCGCCGGCATCGAATCGCGCCACCTGCTCGACGACATGACCGTGGCCGACTGGGACCGCGTGCTCGACGTGAACCTGCGCGGCACCATGCTCTGCCTGCGCGAGGCCGCGCCGCTCATGCGCCACGGCGGCTCCGTGGTCAACGTGGCCTCCATCGCGGGAAAGCGCATGTCCTATTCGGGCGACGCGGCCTACACCGCGTCCAAGGGCGCGGTGCTCGCCTTCACGCGCCACATGGCCTTCGAGCTCTCGGGCCAGCGCATCCGCGTGAACGCCGTGTGCCCCGGCCCCACACTCACGCCCATGATCCACCGCAGCCTCAGCGCCGAGCGCATTGCCGCCGTGGCCGAGACCGTGCCCCTGGGCCGCTGGGTCGAGGCCGCGGACGTGGCCGAGTCCATCGCCTTCCTGCTTTCCCCCGCCGCCGCCATGATCACCGGCAGCACCATCGACGTCGATGGCGGCATGCTGGTGTCCAACGGCACCCCTTACCGGGACTACGTGGCCGCCCGGCAAGCCCAGCGCCCCATGCCACCCCAACAGGAGACCACGCCATGAAACGCATCCGCCCCTTGCTGGCCGGGCTCGCGCTCGCCAGCCTCGCCTTCGCCGCGACCGCGCAACCCGCGCTGCGCATGGCCTACGTCGCACCGCCGCCGGTGTGGGGGCCCATCGCCGACCGCTACGCGAAAGAAGTGGCCGACCGCAGCAACGGCGAACTCAAGGTGCAGTCCTTCGGCGCCGGCCAGCTCGGCAGCCTGCCGCAGAACTACGCGGGCCTGCGCACCGGCCAGATCGACATGATGCTGGCCGACACCGGCACGCTGGCGCTGGCCAAGGGCGGCAAGGACTTCAACGCCCTGTTCGCGCCCTACGTGTTCCGCGACCACGCGCACTTCAAGGCCTTCATGCAGTCCGACACCTTCCGCCAGATGCTGGCGCCAGTGGAGAAGGAAGCCGGCTTCAAGTACGTGGGCTACGTGTCCGACCGCTCACCGCGCCAGCTCACCACCTCCAACCGCAAGGTGCTCAAGCCCGAGGACATGAAGGGCCTGAAGGTGCGCGTGCCCGAGACGCCCGCCATCCTGGAGGTCATGAAAGGCTGGGGCGCCGCGCCCACGCCCGTGCCCGCGGCCGAGCTCTACCTGGCCATGAAGCAGGGCCTGGTCGACGGCCAGGACAACGGCTTTGACGCCATCGCCGGCGCCAAGTACTACGAGGTGCAGAAATACGCCATGCGCATCGACTACATCCAGTCGGGCCTGATGGTGCTGATGGCCGCGGACAAATGGTCGCGCCTGTCGCCCGCCCACCAGAAGGCCATGACCGAGGCCGTGGCCGCCACCGAGAAGTGGGCCAGCCAGATGACCTGGGACGTGGCCACCAAGTCCATCGACACGCTCAAGGCCAACGGCATGGAGATCGTCGAGCCCGATCTCGCGGCCTTCCGCCAGGCGGCCGACAAGGTCACGACGGGCTTCGACGGCCAGCTCTGGGCCAAGGGCACGGTCGAGAAGATCCGGGCCGTCAAATGAACCGCCTGCTGGGCTGGCTCGACCGGCTGATGCTGGCCCTGCTGGGCGCCTGCCTGCTGGTCCTCGTCCTGGTGGGCGGGGGCCAGATCCTGCTGCGCGAGATCGCGGGCATCCCCTTGCCCTGGGCCACCGAATTCAGCGTCGTGCTCATGATCTGGGCCACCATGCTCACCGGCTACGTGGGCGTGCGCCGCGACAGCCACCTCTCGGCCGACTTTCTGGGCCTGAGCATGTCCGAGCGCAAACGGGCCGTGCTGCGCACCCTGGCGCTGCTGCTCTCGCTGGTGTTCGTCGCGGTCTACGGCTGGGAGAGCCGCCTCGTCATCGACGCCATGGAGGGCATTCCCTTCACCTCCATGCCGGCCACGCAGCCGCTGCTGTACTGGTCGCTGCCGGTGGGCGCGGCGCTGATGGCGCTGGCGCTGCTGGACAAGCTGTGGCAGCAGTGGACCGGCGTTCGCGGAGCGGCCTGATGCAGCAGCTGATCCTCTTCGGCATCCTGATGGCCGCCTTCATGGCCTTCGCGGTCATCGGCGTGCCGGTGTTCTTCGCCATGGGCCTGGCGGCGCTGGTCTTCATCGCCTGCAGCGGCGGGGCCGTGCCGCTCAACATCGTGGCCTCGTCCATGGTGCAGGGCATGGACTCCTTCGCCTTCCTGGCCATCCCCTTCTTCTTCCTCGCGGGCGAGCTCATGAACACCGGCGGCATCACGCGCCGGCTGCTCAACTTCGCCTCCGCCGCGGTGGGGCACATCCGCGGCGGCCTGTCGCACGTGGCCATCCTGGCGAGCATGGTGTTCTCGGGCGTGTCGGGCTCGGCCGTGGCCGACGCCTCGGCCATCGGCTCCTCGATGATCCCGGCCATGAAGGACAAGGGCTACCCCGGCGCCTACGCGGCCGCCGTGGTGGCCGCCGCGTCCACCATGGGCCCCATCATTCCGCCCTCCATCGCCTTCGTGGTGTATGCCCTGGTGAGCGACGTGTCGGTGGGCCAGCTGTTCCTGGCCGGCGCCATCCCGGGCCTGCTGATGGGCGTGTACCTGCTGGCCGCCGCGAGCTGGGTCGCGCACCGGCGCAACCTGCCCTATTCCGAACGCACCTCGCTGCGTGCCGTGGGACGCGCCGCCTGGGACGCGCTGCCCGCGCTGGCCATGCCGGTCATCATCATCGGCGGCATCGTGGGCGGCGTGGTCACGCCCACCGAGGCCGGCATCACCGCCGTGCTCTACGCCATCGTGATCAGCGTGCTGTTCTACCGCGAACTCAGCTGGGGCCAGACCTGGCACATCTTCCGCGAGTGCATGGTCAGCTCCGGCATCATCCTGCTCACCATCGCGGCCTCGGGCATCTTCTCCTGGCTGGTGGCCAACCTGGCCATCGGCGAGACCCTGGCCACCACGCTGAAGACGCTCACCGACAGCCCCTGGGTGATGCTCGCGCTCATCAACGTCGTGCTGCTGCTCTGGGGCCTGGCGCTGGAGCCGGCGGTGGCGCTGGTGACGCTGGTGCCGGTGCTGGTGCCCATCGCCAACGCCTATGGCATCGACCTCGTGCACCTGGGCGTGATCGTGGTGCTCAACCTCATGATCGGCCAGCTCACGCCGCCCTCGGGCGTCATCACCTTCCTCACGGCGCAGATCGCGGGATCGCCGCTGCACGCGGTGTTCAAGGAGGCCCTGCCGTTCACGCTGGCGCTGATCGCGGTGCTGCTGATCGTGACCTACGTGCCGCTGGTGTCGCTGTGGCTGCCGGCGGTGTGGATCGGCGGCTGAGCGCCGCCGCGCCCACCCACGCTCACGCCACCTTGCCCAGCGCCCGCAGCAGCTTCTGCGGCGTGATCGGCTGCGAGTGCACCACCGCGCCGAAGGGCGCGATGGCGTCGTTGATGGCGTTCATCACCGCCGCCGGCGCGCCGGCCGTGCCGGCCTCGCCAGCGCCCTTGGCACCCAGCTTCGAACTGCGCGTGGGCGTCATCACGTGCGCCAGCTCGATGTCGGGCATTTCGGCCGACATGGGCACGAGGTAGTCGGCCATGTTGGCGTTGAGCATGAGGCCGGCCTCGTCGTACAGGCATTCCTCGAACAGCGCGCCGCCGATGCCCTGCACGATGGCGCCGCGCATCTGCTCGTCCACCAGCATGGGGTTGAGCACGCGGCCGCAGTCTTCCACCGCCCAGTGCTTGAGCAGTTTCACGAAGCCGGTGTCGGGATCGACTTCCACGTAGGACGCCTGCACGCCGTTGGTGAAGATGAAGGGGTAGTCGCGCTGCGCGTAGTGGCGCGTGACCATGAGCTCGGGCGTGAAGCCCGCCGGCAGCGTGTCCGAACGGAAGTAGGCGATGCGGCCCAGTTCCTGGAGCGGCAGCAGCTCCTGGCCATCGCCAGCGTCGACCACGCGGTCGCGGCGCAGCGCCAGCGTGCCTGGCTCGCGCTGGAGAATGGCCGCCGCCACCTTGAGGATGTTCTCGCGCAAGGCCTGGCCCGCGAGCAGCACCGCCTCGCCGCCGATGCCGGCGCCGCGCGAGGCCCAGGTACCGCCGCCATAGGGCGTCACATCCGTGTCGCCCGTGATGACCTTGACCTTGGCGATGTCCACGCCTACCGCGTCGGCTGCGATCTGGCGGTAGATGCCCTCGGTGCCCTGCCCTTGCTCGCCCACACCCACCAACACCGTGACGTCGCCCTCGGGGTCCAGGCGCAGGGTGGCGCCGTCCTGCGAAGCGATGCGCGCGCCGCCCACGCCATAGAACGCGGCGCTGGGGTTGGTGAGCTCGATCACCACCGCGAAGCCGATGCCGCGGTGCACGCCCTGCTTGCGCAGCGCGGTCTGCTCGGCGCGCAGCGCGTCGTAGTTCATCAGTTCGCGCAGCTTCCTCAGGCTGGCCTCGTGCGACAGCACCTCGAGCTTGATGCCTGAGGCACCCGTGGCCGGGTAGGCGTCGTCCCGTATCACGTTGCGGGCGCGGATCTCGAATGGGTCCATGCCGATCTTCTGC
>NZ_MKSS01000109.1:11310-16317 GCF_001897365.1 Hydrogenophaga sp. 70-12 | reverse complement strand
GGGCGAGTTCGCCGAGCTGTTCGCCGACATGCAGGCGCGCGGCTACGTGCGCTTTCGCGTCGATGGCGCGGTGGTGGAGGCCGAGGCCCTGCCGGCGCTGAAGAAGAACGACAAGCACGACATCGACGTCGTGATCGACCGCCTGAAGGTGCGCGCCGAGGCCGATGCCGCCGGCACCCACACGCAGCGCCAGCGCCTGGCCGAGAGCTTCGAGGCCGCGCTGCGCCTGGCCGACGGCCGCGCCCTCACGCTCGACATGGACTCGGGCGAGGAACACGCGCACTCGGCGCGTTTCTCCTGCCCGGTGTGCCACTACACCGTGGCCGAGCTCGAACCGCGCCTGTTCTCCTTCAACTCGCCCCTGGGCGCCTGCCCCACCTGCGACGGCCTGGGCCACACCGAGTTCTTCGATCCCGCGCGCATCGTCGCCTTCCCTTCGCTCAGCCTGGCCAGCGGCGCCATCAAGGGCTGGGACCGGCGCAACGGCCACTACTTCTCGCTGGTCGAGAGCCTGGCCGCGCACTACGGCTTCGACGTGGACACGCCCTGGGAGTCGCTGCCCGAGGCGGTGCGCCAGGTGCTGCTGTTCGGCTCGGGCGACGAGGAAATCCGCTTCCAGTACGCGCTGGACGGCGGCGAGCGCGCGAACAAGCGCGTGAACAAGAAGCACGCCTTCGAGGGCATCGTGCGCAACTTCGAGCGGCGCTGGCGCGAGACCGACAGCGCCACCGTGCGCGAGGAACTCGCGCGCTACCGCGCCACGCGGCCCTGCCCGGAGTGCGGCGGCGCGCGCCTGCGCCGCGAGGCGCGCCACGTCTTCGTGGGCGAGGGCGCGCAGCGCCGCGCCATCTTCGAGATTGGCCACGTCACGCTGGGCGAGGCCCTGCGTTGGTTCGCCTCGCTCGCGCTGAGCGGCGCCAAGGGCGAGATCGCGGGCCGCGTGGTGCACGAAATCCGCCAGCGCCTGAGTTTCCTCAACGACGTGGGCCTGAATTACCTCAGCCTGGACCGCAGCGCCGATACGCTCTCGGGTGGCGAGGCCCAGCGCATCCGCCTGGCCAGCCAGATCGGCAGCGGCCTCACCGGCGTGATGTACGTGCTCGATGAGCCCAGCATCGGCCTGCACCAGCGCGACAACGACCGCCTGATCGGCACCCTGCAGCACCTGCGCGACCTGGGCAACACCGTGCTCGTGGTCGAGCACGACGAGGACATGATCCGCGCCGCCGACCACGTCATCGACATGGGCCCGGGCGCCGGCGTGCACGGCGGGCGCGTGATGGCCCAGGGCAGTTGCGAGGACGTGGTCGCGGTGCCCGAGTCGCTCACCGGCCAGTACCTGGGCGGCACGCGCCGCATCGAGGTGCCGGCCCGGCGCACGCCCTGGCAGCCGGCGCGCGCGGCCACCGCGCCGGCCGAACCCGTCAAGCCGCGCTTCCCGAGCGCCAGGGGCCGCGCGGCGGCCGCGCCGCCGGCCTCGGCCGCCGATGGCGGCCAGGCGATCCGCGTGCTCGGCGCCAAGGGCCATAACCTGCGCGGTGTCTCGGTGGATTTCCCGGTCGGCCTGTTCACCTGCGTCACCGGGGTCTCGGGCTCGGGCAAGTCCACGCTCGTCAACGACACGCTCTACGCCGCCGTGGCGCGCGCCATTTACCGCTCGCACGACGAGCCGGCGCCGCACGACGCCATCGAGGGCCTGGAGCACTTCGACAAGGTCATCAACGTCGACCAGTCGCCCATCGGCCGCACGCCGCGCAGCAACCCGGCCACCTACACCGGCCTGTTCACCGGCATCCGCGAGCTGATGGCCGAGGTGCCGGCCGCGCGCGAGCGCGGCTACGGCCCAGGCCGCTTCAGCTTCAACGTGGCCGGCGGGCGCTGCGAGGCCTGCCAGGGCGACGGCGTGGTCAAGGTCGAGATGCACTTCCTGCCCGACGTCTACGTGCCCTGCGAGGTCTGCCACGGCCAGCGCTACAACCGCGAGACGCTGGAGGTGCTCTACAAGGGCAAGAACATCGCGCAGATCCTGGCGCTCACGGTGGAGCAGGCGCACGCCTTCTTCGGCGCCGTGCCCACGCTGGCGCGCAAGCTGCAGACCCTGCTGGACGTGGGCCTGTCCTACATCCAGCTCGGGCAGGCCGCCACCACCCTGTCGGGCGGCGAGGCGCAGCGCGTCAAGCTCGCGTTGGAGCTGTCCAAGCGCGACACCGGGCGCACGCTCTACATCCTGGACGAGCCCACCACCGGCCTGCACTTCGCCGACATCGAGCTGCTGCTCAAGGTGCTGCACCAGCTGCGCGACGCGGGCAACACCATCGTGGTGATCGAGCACAACCTGGACGTCATCAAGACCGCCGACTGGGTGATCGACATGGGCCCCGAGGGCGGTACCGGCGGCGGCACCGTGGTGGCGCAGGGCACGCCGGAAGCCGTGGCCGCGAACCCGGCCAGCCACACGGGGCGTTACCTCAAGCGCCTGCTCTGAGGCCGGCGGCGCATGAAGCCCGCCCGTCTCAGCGGTTGCGGTAGGCCAGCCCCAGGCCCGCGCTGAAGGTGGTGGGCCGCGTGGCCAGCGGGCTGCGCCGCGCGGCGCCCTGCAGCTGCGCCACGCCCAGGCCCGCGTAGCCCACCCAGTGCCGGTTGATGGCCGAGGTGAGGCGCCAGCCCAGCGACAGGCTGTCCCAGCCCGAGCCGATGGCGTAGGCGGGCAGCCCGGTGGCCGCGGCGCCCTCGGGGCCGATGCCGTAGTGCGTCTGGCGGAACGTGCCGTTGGCCCAGCCGGCACCGAAGGACAGGTCCCAGTGCGTGTCGCGCGAGAGGCGGTGGCGGTAGTTCAGGCCCGTGTCCAGGCGCAGCCCGCCGTCGCGGCCCAGCAGATCCTGCGAGGCCCGGCTGGTCAGGCTCCAGTGTTCGCTGAGCGTCAGGCCGAGGGTGAGTCGGCCGCGCACGGTGGCGCGCACCTTGCCCAGGCCGTGGTAGCGCGGGTCCTTCTCGTCGCGCCAGTCGCGGCCCTCGTCGATCGAGAGCGAGGTGTTGAGCGCGAGCCTGTCGCCGCGCGCGAGCTGGGTGCTCACGCCGCTGTCCACGGTTTCGCGGCCCTGGTTGAGCAGGGCGCTGGCGCCGGAACTGGCGAAGCGCCAGCGCCCGAGCTGAAAGGCCCAGATGCCGCCCAGCGAGAGCTTCTGCTCGGCGGTGCCCAGCGGGTTGGCCGAGGAGCCGATGGCGGCGCCGATGAGGTAGTCGCGGCTGGCCTGCAAGGCCACGTCGTCGCGCGGTGCCGATGCCGGGGCCGGCTCGGCGGCGGGGGCGGCGTCGCCGCGTGCTTGCGCGAGCCCGGCCGACGCGGTCACCAGCAGCGCCGCGGCGGCCAGCGCGGGCTTCACAGACGGCCCAGGTCTTCGATGGCGTCGACCACGATGCCGGTGCCGATGGCGATGAGCAGGATGTCGGTGGCCACGCGCACGTACTTGTGGCCCGCTGGCGGCACGCCCAGGCGGATGGAAATGGCGTCCGGCACGGGGTAGTAGACGACGTCGCGCGGCAGCGGCGCGCCGCGGTGCCACTTCTTGGCCTGGCCGGGGGGCATGCAGCCGTTGTGCTTCTTCGCCAGGCCGGGCGGGCAGTGGCCGGCGCGCCAGCGGGGCTCGTAGTACTCGACGGCGGCGCGGCGCTGCGTGTCGGTGAAGTAGCCGCCGATCTGTACGTTCACCGAGAGGTTCGTCCGGTCGCCATCGGGACGGACATACCGGGTGCCGCCGTCGCGATCGCCACGGTCATCGCCCTTGTGGGGTTTGCCCCCTTTGTGTTTTTCCTCGGACTGGCCGTGTTTGCCGCCGCCGGCGTGTGGGGGTTTCTCGGCCAGCGTGGGCGCGGCGGCCAGGGCCAGGGCGGCGCCCAGTACGAGGGCGGCCAAGGAGTGGGAGGGAATGGGCATGGCTTGAGGCTCTGCGGTTCAGGGGAAAACGAAATCCTGGTCGATGGTGTCGCTGGCGGCCGCGGTCAGGGGACCGGCGGTCTTGCTCACACCGCCCGTGGTGGCGCGCAGCGTGAAGTGGCCCGCCGCCGCGTTGTCGGCCGAAAAGCTCAGGCTGTTGCCGGCGGCGTGCTGGGCCACCTGCGGCGCCGCCACCGCGTTGCCGGTGTAGGCGTATTCGCCGGTGACGGCGTTCACGGGCCGCTCCACCAACGTGAGGGTGTCGCCGGCCGTGAGCGTCTGGCGCAGGGCCACGGTTGCGTCGAGCTCGGTGGGCACGGGCGTGAGCGAGACCTGTCCCGTGAAGATGGCCGTACCCGAGGCGGGCGGGTCGATGCGCTGGCCGGCCGGCGCGGCGCGCACCAGCTGGCCGCTGAACACCTGCAGCTGGCGCACTGCCGCCGTGGCCCGCCCGGGCGTGACCACCACCAGCGTGTACTCGCCCGGCTCCACGGGTTGCAGCTTGAACAGGCCGTTGGCGTCGGCCACGGTGGCGCGGCGCACCTCGCCGTTCTGCTGCAGCGAGACGCTGGCGCCCGCCGTGGCCGCAGCGAGGGAGACCTCGCCGATCACGCCGGTCTCCACACGCGGCAGCGTGCGCAGCACGGGCTTGAGCAGGTACTGGCCGGAATTCCCGGCCACCACCACGGACCGGCAGGCGTCGAAGTCGATCACCACGTCGGTCAGGCCGTTGCGCTGCACCGCCAGGCTGGTCTGCACCTTCAGGCCGGACGGCTGGCCGCTCGGGGTTTTGAGTGGCACCCTCACGCCCGGGTTGCCGCTGAGCACGATCCAGTTGCGGTCGGCCTGGGCGCCGGTGTTGGCCGCCAGCACCAGGCGCAGGCGGGTATAGGTGCCCGCGGGCACGCGCGCCTGCCCGAGGTCGAGCAGGGCGCCGTTGGTGTAGTCCAGCAGGTTGACGCGCTGGGGCGGGTCGACGGGGATCGAGCGCCAGCCCGGGTCGCTGTCGGGCGCGTCGGCGGTGTGCACGCGCACCTCGTTCACCGTGACCACCACCTCGTCGTAGCCGCAGG
>NZ_MKSS01000109.1:0-11231 GCF_001897365.1 Hydrogenophaga sp. 70-12 | reverse complement strand
CAAGCCCAGCAAGCCCAGCAGGGCCGCGCCCAGCGCGGCGCGCATCCAGGACATCGTGTTCATGTTTGTCTCCAACGCAACGACACACCGCGCTCCCGTGGCGCGCGAGCGGCCATTGTTGGCCGAGGCAGCGCCCGCGTGGTAACCGGCTGTAAGGTGGCGGGCGTCAGGGGAACTGTGGTCTGATCGAGCCATGCCCCAGGAAACCGAGCTCAAGCTCGCGCTGCACCCCAAGGACGCCGCGCGTTTGCTGGCCCACCCGCTGCTGGGCGGCCTGCCGCGCGCGGGTCAGCGCCTGTTCAACACCTATTTCGACACCCCCGATCTGGCGCTGCGCGAGGCGCGCCTGGCCTTGCGCGAGCGCCGCGTGGGCGCGCGGCGCTGGCTCACCGTCAAGACCTCGGGCAGCACCGTGGGCGGCCTGTCGCGGCGCGGCGAATGGGAGGTGCCCAAGCCGCGCGGGCGGGTCGATTTCGCGCGCGTGGTGGATGAGCCCGCGCTGGCCGCCGCCCTGCAGGACTGGGCGCCCCGGCTGCGCGCGGTGTTCCGCACCGACTTCGTCCGCCGCGCCGTGGTGGTGGAACACGCGGGCGCGCGCATCGAGCTGGCCGTCGACGACGGACACATCAGCGTGGGCAGCGGCCGGCGCGCGCGCCGCGAGCGCCTGCTCGAGGTGGAGCTGGAGCTGCTGGACGGCTCGGTCGACGCGCTGTTCGACCTGGCGCACACCCTGGCGCTCGGCCCCGAGGGCCAGGCGGCGCGCGCGCTGCGCCTTCACCCCGAGCCGCGCAGCAAGGCCGAGCGCGGCTACGCCCTGTTCGCCGGCCAGGCCGCCATGCCCCGGCGCGCCACGCCGCTGGCCTTGGCGCGCGGCATGGCGGTGCGCGAGGCCTTCCAGGCCGCCAGCCTGGCCTGCCTCACGCACCTGCAGGCCAACGAGGCCGAACCGCGCGCGCTCGCCGACCTGCCGCTGGCCGGCGCGCCGCTGCCCGACCCGGAGTTCGTGCACCAGCTGCGCGTGGCCCTGCGCCGCCTGCGCACCGGCCTGCGGCTGTTTCGCGAGCACCTGCCGCGCCGCTGGGTGGCGCACTGGTCGGCGCACTGGAAGGACCTGGCCGACGCGCTGGGCGCGGCGCGCAACTGGGACGTCTTCGCCACCGAATGGCTGCCCGATCGCCTGCCCGACAGCGACACCCGCGCCGAGGCCCAGGCCTTGCGCGCCTGGGTGGACGCCCAGCGCCGCGCGGCCAACCTCGCGGTGGCGCGCCGGCTGGCCGACCCGGCGCACGCCCTGGCCTTGCTGGCCTTCACGCGCTCGGTGTTCGCGCTGCCGGTGCCGCGCGCGCGCGTGAACCTGCCGCGCTGGGCGGTGGCCCGGCTGCGCGCCGGCCATGCGCGGCTGCGCGAACAGGCGCGCGACGCGCGCCGCCTGGGCCCCGATGGCCGCCACGAGCTGCGCCTGGCGCTGAAGAAGCTGCGCTACACGCAGGAGTTCCTGATCGGTCTGCTCGACCCCCAGCGCGCCGCGCGCAGCACCGCCACGCTGGCCGAGGCGCAGGCGCTGCTGGGTGAGCTGAACGACTTGGCCACGGCACAAGGCCTGCTGCAGCAGGTGCCGGCCCGCGTGGCGCCCGCGCTCGTGGCCGCCTTGCAGTCGGGCCTGCAGGCGCAATTGGAGGCGGGCCTGCTGGCCTTGCCGGCCATGGAGAGTGCGCTGGAGCGCTCGCCACCGCCCTGGTGAGCGACCCGCGCGGGGGGCGGGGCCGGGACCGGGCCCTCAGGCGCGCGCGCTCACCCAGTGGTTGTCGAGTTGCAGCGCGGCGGACAGGGCCTGGCGCTCGCCGTCGTGCCAGGTGACCGCCGCGCCAGCGGCCCAGGCGTGCCCAGGCCGTGCGGCCAGGGCGCCGGCCGAGGGCAGGTTCACCCGCTCGGCGATGGCGCCGCGTGCATCGAGTCCCAGCAGCGCGTTCGCGCGCGTGGCGCTGAGCCAGAAACCGCCGCCGGCGCGCGCGCAGATGTCAGCGCCATAGCCGCGCGCCTGCGCCATCGGGGGCGCGGCGCGCAGCGCGCTGCCGTCCCAGGTGGCCAGCAGGGGGGCGTCGCGGCGCGCGGCCTCGTCGTCGTGCTCGGCCTGCAGGGCGATGCCCACGCGCCGGCCCACCGGGTCCCAGGCAAGGTGGCGCACGCTCAGGCGCGGATCGTCCAGGCGCCACTGGCCCAGCAGGGCGCCCGACGCCGGGTCGAGCGCCACCAGCGAGGGGTCCATGCGCGACAGGTCGCGGTGGCTGCGGCCGGTCTCGCTCTGCGTGGGGATGCCGCCGTTGGCCACGAGCAGCGCGCCGGCCGGGACGCGGCCCAGGGCCTCGGGCAGCACCAGCATCTCGTGCGGGTCCATGCCCTGCGTGGCCCACTCGCCGGTTTTCTCCAGCGTGCGCGGATCGCGCACGCCGATCAGCCCGGCGGCGTCGGCCTGGTTGGTCTCGGTGGTCCACACCGCGCGCCGGTCGGCGGAGGGCAGCACATGGCCGTTGAGCCGGCGGTCGTCGTCCACCCAATGCCACTGGGCCGCGCCGCTGTCGGGCCGCCAGCGCAACAGCCAGTCGCCGGGGCGGCGCGCGGCCACCAGCACGGCGCCGTCGGCTTCCAGGGCGAGGCCGTGCGCGCGCGTGGGCAGCGGCAGCTGCGCCAGCACGGACACGCGCGCCTCGTCCATTTGCAACAGCCCGGCCCTGTACTGCCCACCCTCCGCCCAACTGGCGACCAAGAGGCTGTTCGGGGCGCGCGCCAGCGCGGGAACGCCGATGCCCGCTGCCAGCCAGGCGAGGATGCCGCGGCGGGTCAGACCTGCCGCGGGCGAAGCATCCAGAAACACCGCGGATCCGGCTTCGCCGGTCCGCCGGTGTTGTCCCCGGAAGGGGACGCCGCGCAGCGGCGCAGGGGGGAGCCGTCTAGTCGCCATCGGCACTGGAAAACCCCAGGTTCACTTCGAGGCTGCCCGCCACCTCGGACTGCATCAGCGTGGTCAGCCTCTTGAGCGTGCGCGCCGCCGCGTCGACGCTGACGGGGGCGCCAGGCTGAACGCCCTGCATCGCGCGGTCGGCCTCGTCCACCGTCGCGCGCCAGCGATCGGCCAGTGCGATGTGCCCGCGCCCGCGCAGGTAGGACTCGATGCTCACCCGGCCCGCGCCGATGGCGGGCGCGCCGTTGTCGGGTTGGCGCGCCAGGGCGCGCAACTCGGCCCAGCCGGCGGCCCAGGCCGCGCCGGTCTGGCCGCTGGGCAGCCGCGCGAAGGCGGGCGCGGCACCGCGCGTCTCGGCCTCGCGCAGGGGTTTCTCCATGCCCGCCCAGCGCAGGCGCTCCAGGCCGCCCAGCCATTGGTTGATGAATTCCACGAAGGCCGTGACGGCGGCTTCTTCTTCGGGCGGTGCGGCGGCCAGCGCGTCGAAGGCGGCGCGCAGGGCCTCGGCTTCGCGCTGCACGGCCTGCGCGGCCAGCACGGCGTAGGCGCAGGCGCTGCTGCGCGGCGCGGCGGGCGCGCTCCACAGCAGGTACTCGATGGCGGGCAGGCCCTTGGCGGGCGTGCCCACACGCTCCATGTCGTCCAGGGTCTTGGGTTCGCGCGCCAGCGAGCGCTTGAGCAGTTCGGGGCGCAGCGGCTGGAAGTCGATCTCGCGCAGCGAGCGGCGCTCGATCAGCGGGCCCACGGCCACGGCGGCCAGGCGCTCCCAGGCCAGCGCCGTCTGCGTCCAGGCCGCGCGCGCCGGCGCCAGCGCGGCCGGGCCGGCGCAGTGGCCCTGCAGCGCCTGCACCAGCCTGGGCGCCTGCTCGGCCAAGGCGCGCGCCAGCGGCGCGGTGTGGTCGCGGTACAGGGCGGCCACCGCGTCGGGCGGGTAGTAGTAGGGCGCGGCGGCCTGCGCCCACAGCGCGCCGGGCGCGCACAGCAGCAGGGCGAGTGCCGCGCCAAGCCGCCAGCGGGATCGGGTACGCATCAGAGGCTCTCCACGAATTTCACCAGGGCGCGGCGGTCGGCCTCGCCGAACTTCAGCACCTGCTGCTTGCTGTCCTCGGCCTCGCCGCCGTGCCAGAGGATGGCCTCGAGCACGCCATTGGCTCGGCCGTCGTGCAGCAGGCGGGTGTGGCCGTTCACGTCCTTGATCAGCCCGATGCCCCACAGCGGCGGCGTTTTCCACTGGCGGCCGTTGGCCAGGAAGTCGGGTCGGCCATCGGCCAGCGCCTCGCCCATGTCGTGCAGCAGCAGGTCGGTGTAGGGGTGGATGGTCTGGCCCTGCAGGGCCCGGCTGGTCAGGCGCGGGAAGGGGCCTTCGGCCGTGGTGTAGGTGGGCCGGTGGCAGACCGCGCACTGCGCCTGAGCGAACAGCCGCTGGCCCCGCAGCACCTGCGGGTCCTGGATGTGGCGGCGCGCGGGCGGCGCCAGCGTGGCCTGGTAGAACACCACCTCGTCCAGGGTCTTGGGGTCGATCTCGGGCTGGCCGTTGCGCGAGCCCTTGGGCGCGGCCAGGCAGTCCTTCTGCCGGGGCGTGCAGGTCTCGTCGGGGAACTGCGCCGAGGTGATGCCGATGTCGCCGTGGAAGGCGCCCGCCGTCTGGTGGGCGACGGTGGCCACGTTGGCCTTCCAGCCGAAGCGGCCGAGCATCTCGCGCTGCGCGAACACGTCCCACACGCGGTTGGGCTGTCCCTTGATGGGGCCGGGCAGCGCCGCCTGGGCCTCGGCGTTGGCCAGGACCTCGCGTTCGGGGATGGCTTCGAGCAGGCCCACGCCGATGACCTGCGGCGCGATGCGCGGGCTGATCATCACGCCCGGGGCGAAGGGGCCGTAGGCGAGGCGGTCGACGATGTACTCGGGCTTTTGCAGCGTGTAGGGCGTGCCGTCGGCGAAGCGGCCCTGGATGGCTTGCCAGCGCAGGCGCACCCGGCCCTCGGGCTTGACGCCCTGGACCGCTGCGGTGTTGAGCTGGTCGCCATAGACGGGGTCGTGCTTCGGGCCGCCGTGCGCGTCGGTGCCGGGCACCGACAGGCGCAGCAGCAGGGCCAGCGGCTCCTGATCGGAGATGCCGCGCCGCCACGGCGGCGGCTCACCGCGGCCGTCGAACAGGTGGCAGGCGCCGCAGGAGCGCGCCAGGAAGTTCGGGCCCAGGCCGTCGCGCGCCTTGGTGCTCGCGGGGGCCTCGACCCAGTTGCGCTTGAAGAAGGAGTTGCCGATGACGAAGCGCGTGCGCTCCGGGTCGGTGAGGTTGGCGGCAGGGAAGGAGAAGGCGTTCTGCCCGGTGGCCCAGACCGTGGTCGCGCCGCCGGTCTTTTCGCCCAAGGGATCGGGCGCCGCGTCGGTGGGGCTGGTCGGGGCAGGCGCTTGTGCCGCCGCATGCAGCGCGGCGACCGAGGTGAGCGCCGCCACGCCCAAGGCCGCGGCGACCCAGGCCGCTGGCCTCACGGTTGCACCAGCGTGAGTTTGGCGATGCCCACGGCGGCCGCGGCGGCCACGATGTCCTTGGACTGCTCGGTCAGGCTTTTGATGGTGGCCTCGATCTTCGGGCGGCCCGCCGAGCCGGCGACGATGGCGCGGTCGAAGGGCGCGGGAATGGCTTCGGCCGACGCCACCGAGGTGCGGATCTGCTGGGTGGTCTTGTCGGCCACGCCGGCGTTCCTGGCGCTCACCAGGTCGCGCAGGCTGGGGCCCTGCAGGGTGCTGCCGTCGGCGCGCACGTAGCGGCCCAGCCAGACGTTCTCGATGCCCTTCGCGTTGGCCACGGCGTCGCGGTGCGTGTTGTCGGAGAAGCAGCTGTGCTCGTCTTCCTGGTCCTGGCTGGCCAGGGCCACTTCCAGGCGCTCGCCGGCCAGTTCACCGCGCGAGAGCGAGCCCATGGCCACGAACATCTTGCGCAGGGACTCGTTGCCGCCCTTCTCGAACGTCGCGCGGTAGTTGTTCTTGGCGCCCGGCGCCCAGGCCTTCACCAGGCCGCCCAGGTCGTCCACCAGCAGGTCGGTGACGGTGTTGAGGTACTGGCGGCGGCGGTCGGCGTTGGGGGTCTTGCCGTCGACAAAGTCCTCGAAGCTGCGGTTGCCCGGACCGGTTTCGGACAGGTCCTGGCCCCAGAGCATGAACTCGATGGCGTGCCAGCCGGTGGCGATGTTCTCCTCGCCGCCTTTTTCGTTCAGCGCGGCCAGCGCCTTCTTGGTGAGGGCCTGCTTCTTGTTGTTGACCAGGCCGGCGGTCTTCTTGCCGTCCACGTAGTCCACGTAGGACTCGTCCATGGGCCAGGCGTTGAGCCGGCCTTCGGGGCCGTTGTCGTTGTCGATGGGGCCGCCATAGAAGCGGAAGGCCTCGGTCTGCCCATAGAACTCGCGCGCGGCCAGCCAGGCCTTGCGGGCGGCGTCCTGGGCGGGCTGCGAGGGCGCGGCGGTGAAGGCCTTGACGGCGGCCTGCAGCGCCTTGGCGGCGTTGAGCGTGTCCTCGTAGTTGGCGTGCACCAGGGCCGCGTAGTGGGTGGCCACGCTGGCGGGGGTGGCGGCGGTCTGGGCATGCAAAGGGGCGGCCAGGCTCAGGGCGAGCACGGCGGCGGCGGCGAGGGGCTTCAGGCGCATGGCGGTTCTCCAGGACGGAAGGGAGGAAACGCCGAATTCTAAATGCAAATAATTCTTATCCTTGACTTAAGCGGGTTTGACGGGGCCGCCGTCCGAGCGGGGGGGCTGCCGCTCCGCCACCCGATCCCGCCACGCCGCCAGGGCGGCGAGTCCCTGTTCCCCCGGCTTGAACTTGAGCAGCCGCGCGAATTCGATGGTGCAGAAGGCCGTGATGTCGGCGATGGTGAAGCGCTGCCCCGCCACCCAGGGCTGGCCGCGCAGCAGGCCGTCGAGCCAGCGCAGGGTCTCCATCGCTTTGGCCTGCTGCGACGCCCCGAACGCGGGGAATTGCGGTTGCTCCAGCACCGCCAGGCCGGGGTGCTGGTGGCGGATCGCCTGCGCCAGCGGCAGCGTCACGTACCACTCCACGTGCCGGTCGGCCATCTCGATGAAGGCGCGCTCCTCGGCGTCGCGGCCCATCAGGTTGGGCTCGGGCTGCAGGCCCTCGAGGTAGGCGCAGATCGCGCGCGACTCGCTCAGCGCGCGCCCGTCGTCGAGTTCGAGCACGGGGATGCGCGCCATCGGGCTGCGCGAGAGCACGGGGTGCGATTTGTGCTCGTGCGCATTGATGTCGACCAGCACTTCCTCGATGCCGGTCATGCCCTTTTCGGCGATGAACATCTGCACGCGGCGCGGGTTGGGCGCGCGCTCGGACACGTAGAGCTTCATCGGCGGTCCTCCTTCAGGCTCTGGCCGGTTTCCATCAGCAGGCGCGCGTCTTGCGAGAAGCGGCGCGCCGCTTCGTCGCCATCGCGCGTGAGGTCCACCTTCGACGGCGGCGATTCGATGCCGCGTTGCACCGCCGGGCGCGCGCGGATGGCGTCGCGCCAGCGCTTGAGGTGCGGCAGGTCGTCGATGGCCACGCCGGACCAGCGGTGCGTGCGCACCCAGGCCCAGTTGGCGATGTCGGCGATGGAGTAGTCGCCGGCCAGGTACTCGTTGTCTTTCAGGTGGCCGTCGAGCACGCGGAACAGGCGCTTGGTCTCGCCCTGGTAGCGATCGATCACCGCCGGGATCTTCTCGGGGAAGTAGCGGAAGAACACATTGGCCTGCCCCATCATCGGGCCCACGCCGCCCATCTGGAACATCAGCCACTGCAGCACGCGCGAGCGGCCTTTCGCGTCCGTGGGCATGAGCCGGCCGGTCTTCTCGGCCAGGTAGATCAGCACCGCGCCCGACTCGAACACCGCGAAGCCGCCGGCCCCGTGGTCCACGATGGCGGGGATGCGGCCGTTGGGGTTGATGGCCAGGAAGTCGGGGCGCTTTTGCTCGCCGGCCGTGAGGTCGAGCACCTTGAGCGTGTAGGGCAGGCCCAATTCCTCCAGCGCGATCGAGGCCTTGTGGCCATTGGGGGTGGCGGCGGTGTAGAGGTCGATCATGGGGGCATGCTAGTGCGCCCCGTCGCGCGCGGGTGTCGCGCGCGCTCCGACCGCCGGGCCCTCAGGCCATGAACCCCAGGTTGCCCGGGTAGTCCACGCTGTTGAAGTTGCCGATGTAGGGCAGCACCTGGCCCAGCTCGCCGCCGCTCACGCCGAACCACTGCGCCAGCGTGGCCGCGTACTGGCTCACCGAGGTGCTGGGCAGCAGCCGGCCCTGGCCCACGTGCCACTGGTCGAAGCTGTCGCTGGTGCTGTTGGTCACGCTCACGGGCGGGGCCTTGCCGTAGAAGGCGCGGCCGCGCACGGCGCCACCCACCATGAGGTGGTGCGAGCCCCAGCCGTGGTCGGAGCCGTCGCCATTGGAGGTGAGCGTGCGGCCGAAGTCCGAGGCGGTGAAAGCGGTCACCTTGTCGGCCACGCCGAGCTGCACGGTGGCGTCGTAGAAGGCGGTGAGCGCGCCGCTCAGGCGCTCCATCAGGCCGGCCTGGCCGTTGAGCAGGTTGTCGTGCAGGTCGAAGCCGCCGAGCGAGACGAAGAACACCTGGCGCCGGCTGCCGAGCTGGTTGCGCGCGGCGATCAGCCGCGCGACCAGGCGCAGCTGGCTGGCCAGGCCGTTGTTGGCCGGGAAGCCGCTGAACGGCGCGGTGTTGGCGGGGAAGGCGTTGAGCGCGCTGGTGATGGCGCCTTCGGTGCCGTAGGCGCGCGCGGTGACGAGGTTGTATTCGTTCTCCAGCGCGTGCGCGCGGGTCTGCATGGCGATGTCCACCAGTGCCGAGCGCACGGCCGGCGAACCATAGACGTTGCTGTTGAGGCAGTTGATGCGGACCGCCCCGCCGCTGCCGACCTGGTAGCTCAGCGCCTCGTCGCCCGAGAGGAACACGGTGTTGCCGGCCACCGAGACGCAGGTGAGCACGCTGTTGGTGTTGCTCGATCGCGCCAGGTCGCCCACCTGGCCGCCCCAGCCCGTGGTGCTGCCTTCGGCGGCCGAACTCATCCACACCGATTGCTGGTCGTTGTGCGAGAACAGCTTGGGCGGGCGCGGGAAGGAGGCGCTGTTGCTGTTGTACTGCTGGCGCGTGAGCGGCACCACCAGGGGGCCGACGTTGAGCTGCACGGCGGCCGCGCCGGCGTTGAAGAGGTTGGCCAGGCCCGTCATGGCGGGGTGCAGGGCGTACTGCTTGCCGTCGGGCAGCGGCACGGCGGGGTTGAGCACCGTGGCCGCCAGGTCGGCGCGCGGGATGGCGATGCCGCCGCGGATGGCGGCGTACTGGGCGTGGCTGGTGGCGTCGTAGTTGATGACGGTGTTGGCGTAGTCGTTGCCACCGAACAGGAAGACGCAGACCAGGGCCTTGTAGTCGGTGGCGTCGAAGGCCGCGGCCTCGCCGATGGCGGCGAGGTTCATCACCGTCGGCAGGGCGGTGCCGGTGAAGGCGAGCTGGCCAGCGCGGCGCAGAAAGGCGCGGCGGGTGTGTCGGGCGGGGGCGATGAAATGCATGGCGCGCTCCTCACTTCTGGATCAGGTACTCGGGGCAGGCCATCACCATGAGCACGGCGGCCCAGACCCGCCGGTTCTTGGCGTCGGCGCTGCTGCCGGCCGTGACGCCGGTGGCATTGAGCGCGTTGACCATGAGCGTGCGCGTGGCGGGTGAGATCTGCCCCGCCGCCAGCACCAGGTTCAGGTGGTCCACCAGCGCGGCGGCGTTGGTCACCAGCGCGAGTTCGCGCGCGTAGTTGGCCTTCACGTCGTAGGCGTAGTTGTTCCAGGCGGCGTAAGGCACGCCCGGGTTGGGGCAGTTGATGCCGCGCTCGATCACCCCCTGCATGAAGTTGAGGTAGCCGCCCACGCTGGACTCGTTGACGAGCTGGAACTCCGGCGCCGTGGCATTGCGGGCCGCCAGGGCGGTGTTGGGCGGCACGTAGCCGGGGCGGAAGAAGTTGAAGACCGAGGGCGAGCGCAGCGGGCTCTGGCCGAGTTGGGTGCCGGCGTCGGCCAGGTCGAAGACCTTCCAGCTGCCCGCCGCCGACGTGACGTTGAAGCTGCGCGCCCACTGGATGAAGCGGACCATGGGCTCGCGCAGCTTGCCGTGGGTGCTGCTGGCCAGCGAGAGGCCGCCGCGCGCCTCGGGGTCGAGCAGGATGGCGACCATCACCGCCTGCAGGTCGCCGCGCTGCCCCTTGCCGTTGTTGTTGAACTTGCTCGCCACGCGCGCCACGTAGGCCGGGCTGGGGTCGCTGGTCACCAGGCGCTGGATCATCTGGCGCGCGAAGAAGGGCCCGGTGTTGGGGTGGTTGAACAGCGTGTCCAGGGCGATGCGCAGCGCCGTGCGCCCCGGCGTGCCGGCCGGCACCGTGGCGCCAAGGAAGCGCGCCTCCAGCGTGGAATGGCGGCTCTCGCGCAGGCTCATGGGCTTGCGCGCGAAGGCGCTGGATTCGATGGTGTAGTTCTGCCCGACCGGCGTGTGCCGCACGCCGTCGGAGGTGTCGAAGTCCCAGCCGGTGAAGACCCGCGCGAGGTGGGTCACGTCGTCCTGGGTGTAGCTCTCGATGGGGCGGCCACCGCTCATTCTGGGCGTGCCGTCGAGGTTGAGTTCGAGCAGGCCGATGGTGAAGAGCTGCATCACCTCGCGCGCGTAGTTCTCGTCGGGCACGCGGCCGGTGGAGGGGTTCTCTTTCTGGTTGCCTTTGGTGTTGAGGAAGTAGCCCATGGCCGGGTGCAGCGTCACGTCCTCGAGCAACTGGCGGAAGTTGCCGAAGGCGTTGCGCATGAGCATGTCCCACCACGAGGCGTAGGCGTGGCTGCGCCAGGTGAACTCGGCCGTGGTCAGCGAGCTGACGAAGATCTCGGACAGCGCGAGCGCGACGCGCTTGCGCATGGCCTCGCCGCCCGACAGCAGCTGGCTCCAGAGCATGAAGTCGGCCGGGTACTGGTTGAAGAAGTAGCTGTTGCTGTCGATGGCGCCGTAGCCGCGCGCTTCCAGCCAGTCCCAGCCGCTCTGGCCGCGGGGCTGCTGGAACTGGCGCGCCAGCCACAGGGCGTAGCCCTCGCCGCGCAGCGCCGCGATCTCCTGCGGCGTGGAGGAGAACTGCGCCTGCTGCAGGAAGCGCGCCGCCTCGGCGTCGTTGTTCGCGGCGAGGTAGGTGTAGCCGTCGAGGGGAAAGTCCACCACGGGCACGAAGGGCGGTTCGGCCGATCCGCCGTCGCTGCCACCGCCG
>NZ_MKSS01000108.1:0-5247 GCF_001897365.1 Hydrogenophaga sp. 70-12 | reverse complement strand
CCGTGCAACGCGGCCCCGAGGCCGCCGGCCCGCTCAATTCGCACATGCTCGTGCTGCGCACCCTGAGCCTGCTGAGCGAACTCTCGCCCGACTACCTGCACCGCTTCATGGTGCACACCGACACGCTGTTGTGGCTCGACGAAGCAAGCGCCCGGCCCAAGCCCGCTGCCGCGGCCAAGGCCCGGAAGGCCCGTTGAAGCGGAGGGTGTCGAGCGGCGCTGCGAGGCGGTGGCGACCACGGCGCGACCGCCACCGTTCTTGACCAGCGTCAAAGCGCGCCGGTCGCCGCTGGCCAAAGATACCTTGAGCGCCAGGCGACTCCCTTGCCATCCGGCAGGGCACACATGGGCGCACAAGGAGGCAACACCATGGCCAACCAGGCAGAGCCCATCGCGGGCGCGGTCCCCGCCCCCCCGCCCTCCGCGCAGGACCGGTTCCCCACCGCCTACACCATCCTGTTCGCGTTGATCGTGCTGATGGCCGCGCTCACCTGGCTGCTGCCGGCGGGCCAGTACGAACGCGTGGCCAATGAGGCCCTGGGCAAAGACACCCCGGTGCCCGGCACCTATCAGGTCGTCGACGCTGCCCCGCAAGGCGCGCTCGACGTGCTGATGGCCCCCATCACGGGCTTCTACAACCAGGCCACGGGCGTGGCCAACGCCATCGACGTCTCGCTGTTCGTGCTCGTGGTCGGCGGCTTCCTGGGCGTGGTCAACGCCACCGGCGCCATCAACACCGGCATCGAGCGCGTCATGCTGCGCCTGCAGGGCCGCGAGAAATGGATGATTCCGGTGCTGATGCTGCTGTTCGCCGCGGGCGGCACCACCTACGGCATGGCGGAAGAAACCCTCGCCTTCTATGTGCTGCTGCTGCCGCTGATGATCGCGGTGGGCTACGACGCGCTCACGGGCGTGGCCGTGATCATGGTGGGCGCCGGGATCGGCGTGCTCGGCTCCACCATCAATCCCTTCTCGACCGCCATCGCCTCCAACGCCGCCGGCATCCCGTTCACCCAGGGCATGGCCTTGCGGCTGGTGATCCTGGCGCTGGGTTGGCTGATCTGCGTGGCCTACGTGATGCGCTATGCGGAGCGCGTCCGTCAGGACCCGTCGCGCTCGCTGGTGGCCGATCTCAAGGCGTCCAACGAGGCCCACTTCCTGCGCCACCGCGAGAGCCACCGCGATCAGGTGCTCACCGGGCGGCAACAGACCGTCCTGGTCCTGTTCGGCGCGACCTTCGTCGCCATGGTCTGGGGCGTGGCACTGCGCGGCTGGTGGATGGCCGAGATGTCGGCGCTGTTCCTGGCGTCGGCCATCGCCGTGGGCCTGGTGGCCTGGATGGGGGAGAAGCCGTTCACCAACGCCTTCGTCGACGGCGCGCGTGACTTGCTCGGTGTGGCCCTGGTGATCGGCCTGGCGCGCGGCATCGTGGTGATCATGGACCAGGGGAAGATCACCGACACCATCCTGCACGCGCTGGAGGGCTGGATCGGCGGCATGTCCAACGTGGCCTTCGTGAACGCGCTCTTTGCCACCGAGGGCCTGCTGAGCCTGCTGGTGCCGTCCACCTCGGGGCTGGCGGTGCTGAGCATGCCGATCCTGGCGCCCCTGTCGGATTTCGCCGGCGTGCCGCGCGACCTCGCGGTCACCGCGTTCCAGACCGCGATCGGCATCACCAACCTGGTCACGCCCACCTACGCGGTGGTGGTCGGCGCGCTGGCCATCGGGCGCGTGCCCTACCAGCGCTGGCTGCGCTTCATCTGGCCGTTGATGCTGATGCTGGCCTTGCTCAGCATGGCCTCGCTGAGCGCGGCGGTCCTGCTGTGAACACGCCCCATCCGCCCGTGTCAAGCCCGGCCCGCTTCGGGGTGCATTCCGAGGTCGGCAAGCTGCGCCGCGTACTGGTCGGCTCGCCCGGGCTGGCCCACGAACGCCTCACCCCCGCCAACCGCGAGGCGATGCTGTTCGACGACGTCTTCTGGGTGCAGCAGGCGCGCACCGACCACTTCGACTTCGTCACGAAGATGCAGGACCGCGGCGTCGAGGTGCTGGAGATGGGCCAGCTCCTGAGCGAGACCCTGGCCATCCCCACCGCGCGCGACTGGGTGCTGCAGCGCCGGGTCACCCCGAACCACGTGGGCGTGGGCATGCTCGACGAACTCAGGGGCTGGCTGTGGGAACTGCCCCCCGCGCAGCTGGCGCGCCACCTGGTGGGTGGCCTGGCGGTGCACGAGCTGCCATTCAAGCCCGAAGGCATGTTCGGTCCCTACCTCGGCCCCGACGGCTTCGTGCTGCCGCCACTGCCCAACCTGATGTTCACCCGCGACACCAGCGCCTGGATCCACGGTGGCGTGAGCCTCAACCCCATGCACTGGCCGGCCCGCCGCCAGGAAACGCTGCTGACGGCCGCCGTGTACCGTTTCCATCCGCTGTTCGCGCAGGCCGGCTTCCCCGTGTGGTGGGGCGACCCCGATACCGACCACGGCCCGGCCACGTTGGAAGGCGGCGACATCATGCCCATCGGCCACGGAGTGGTGCTGGTGGGCATGGGCGAGCGCAGCACCCCGCAGGCCGTGGGGCAACTCGCCCAGGCCCTGTTCGCCGCCGGCGCCGTGCAGCGCGTGGTGGCCTGCCAGATGCCCCGCTCGCGCGCGGCCATGCACCTGGACACCGTGTTCTCGTTCTGCGACCGCGACACCGTGACCAGCTTCGTCGAGGTGGCGGCGCAGATCGTCTGCCACAGCCTTTACCCGGACGACCGCGGCGGCATTCAATGCCGCACCGAGAAGCGGCCGCTGTTCGACGTGGTGGCGCAATGCCTCGGTCTGAAGGCGCTGCGCGTCATTCCCACCGGGGGAGACGGCTACGAGCAGGCGCGCGAGCAATGGGACGACGGCAAAACGTGGTCGCCCTCGAACCCGGCGTGGTCATCGGCTACGACCGCAACACCCACACCAACACCCTGCTGCGCAAGGCGGGCATCGAGGTCATCACCATCCGCGGCGGCGAACTCGGCCGCGGCCGCGGCGGGGCGCACTGCATGACCTGCCCGCTGTGGCGCGAGGCCTGAGGCCGCCGCCGCGAGGGCCCGACACCACCGAAAGGCGCGCCATGGCCATCAACCTGCGCAACCGCAGCTTCCTCACGCTGAGCGACTACTCGGCGGCCGAGATCGGCTTTCTGCTCAAGCTCGCCGCCGACCTGAAGACGGCCAAGTACGCCGGCACCGAGCGGCCCCTGCTGCGTGGCAAGGAGATCGCCCTGATCTTCGAGAAGGACTCGACGCGCACGCGCGTCGGCTTCGAAGTGGCGGCGCACGACCAGGGCGCCACGGTGACCTACCTCGGTCCCTCGGGCAGCCACATCGGCCACAAGGAATCGATCAAGGACACCGCGCGGGTGCTGGGCCGCGTCTACGACGCGATCGAGTACCGCGGCCACGGGCAGTCGGTCGTCGAGACGCTGGCGAGATGGTCGGGCGTGCCCGTGTACAACGGGCTCACCGACCAATTCCATCCGACGCAGATCCTGGCCGACTTCATGACCATGCGCGAGCACTGCGACAAGCCCCTGCGCGACGTGGCCTTCTGCTTCCTCGGCGACACCGGCAACAACATGGGCAACTCGCTGCTGACGGGCGCTGCCAAGCTCGGCATGGACGTGCGCCTGTGCGGGCCGCGCGGCCTGTGGCCCGACGCGGCCGTGGTCGACGAAGCGAAGACCCTGGCGCGGGACAGTGGCGCCCGCGTGCGTCTGACCGAGGACCTGGCCGAGGGCGTGAAGGGCTGCGACTTTCTCTACACCGATGTCTGGGTGTCGATGGGCGAGCCCGAATCCGTGTGGGCGGAACGCATCCGCCTGCTGCTGCCCTACCAGGTCAACGCCCGCGCGATGGCCTTGACCGGCAATCCGCGCGTGCGCTTCATGCATTGCCTGCCCGCCTTCCACAACAACGAAACGGAGGTGGGCGCTCAGATAGAGAAGCTGTACGGCATCGGTGCCATGGAGGTCGACGACGAGGTCTTCGAAAGCCCGGCCTCCATCGTGTTCGACCAGGCCGAGAACCGCATGCACACGATCAAGGCCGTTCTGGTGGCCACCCTGGGCGGCTGATATGGCCCGCGTGGTGGTGGCCCTGGGTGGCAACGCGCTGCTGCGGCGCGGCGAGCCGGTGAGCGCCGCCACGCAGCGCGACAACATCCGCCGCGCCGCGCAGGCGCTCGCGCGGCTCATGGAGGGCGGGCACCACCTGGTCGTCACCCACGGCAACGGGCCGCAGGTGGGCCTGCTCGCGCTGCAGGGCGAGGCCACGGGCCAGGGCCGTTTTCCGCTCGACGTGCTGGGCGCCGAGACCGAGGGAATGATCGGCTACGTGTTGCAGCAGGAATTGGACAACGCCTGCCCCGGGCCGGCGCGCTTCGCCACGCTGCTGACGCAGGTGGAGGTGGACCCGCGCGACGCCGCGTTCGGCGCACCGGACAAGCCCGTGGGCCCGGTCTACAGCGAAGCGCAGGCGCGCTCACTGCAGCAGCAGCGCGGATGGGCCATCGCCCCCGATGGCCAGGCCTGGCGACGCGTGGTGCCGTCACCCAGGCCCCTGCGCATCCTCGAGATCGAGGTCATCCGCCTGCTGGTCGACCAGGGCGTGACGGTGATCTGCGCGGGCGGTGGCGGCATCCCGGTGGTGCGCCGCCAAGACGGCACCCACATCGGCGTGGAGGCCGTGATCGACAAGGACCACGCCAGCGGCCTGCTCGCCGCCGAGTTGCGGGCGGATGCGTTTCTCATGCTCACCGATGTGCCCGCCGTGTTCACCGGCTGGGGCACGCCCGGCCAGCGCGCGCTCGGCGACGTGACGCCGCAGGAACTGAGCGGCGTGGACTTCGCCGCGGGGTCCATGGGCCCGAAGGTGCGCGCCGCCTGCGACTTCGTGAACCGCACCGGCGCCCTGGCCGGCATCGGCGCGCTGGACGATGCGGCCGCCATCCTGGCGCGCCAGGCGGGCACACGGGTTGTGGGCCGCCCCCGGATGTCGTAGCAACGCCGGCCTTCCGTCGAAGCCGTCGTGGATGGCCGCGGGCACGCCAAGGCGAGCGACAGGGGACCAAGGGCGATCTGATACCGATCGACTGCCCTCGTGATCGGTCACTCACCGCAAAGGCGAGAAGTGGCGCGGCTGGCGGGGATCGAACCCACGACCCTCGGCTTCGGAGCCCAGGCAATCGATGCGTAGATGCAGCGATTTTGA
>NZ_MKSS01000107.1:16377-21053 GCF_001897365.1 Hydrogenophaga sp. 70-12 | reverse complement strand
ATGTCGGCCTCGTGCCCCTCGCGCGTGGCGCGCTGGCGCAGGTGGTCGAGCGCGCGGTTGAGCGCGGTGCGCATCAGCCAGGCCCCGGGCTTGTCGGGGATGCCGTCCTTCGGCCAGTGCTCCAGGGCCGCCACCAGCGCGTCCTGTGCGATGTCCTCGGCCACGCCGAGGTCGCGCACGCGGCGCATGACGGCCGCCACCACCTGGGCCGACTCCAGTCGCCAGGTGGCGGCGATGCGCTGGTGGATGGCACTGTGCATCGGTCGCCGCGCCTCAGGCCTGCTGCGCCTGCTGGGCGAACGCAGCCTCGTCCATGTAGAACACCTCCCACTGGTGGCCGTCCGGGTCGGCGAAACCGTGCTGGTACATGAAGCCGTGGTCCTTGGCCGGGTTGGGCGTGCTGCCGCCGGCGGCCAGGGCCTTGGCGACGAAGGACTCGACCTCGGCGCGGTTCTCGCACGACAGCGCGTTGAGCACGGCCGTGGCCTTGGCCGGCTCGGCCACCGGCAGGTGGGTGAAGGTCTGGAAGTAGGGGCGCACGAGCAGCATCACGTAGACGTGTTCGCTGATGACGATGCAGGCGCCCTGGTCGTTGCTGAACTGCGGGTTGAGCGTGAAGCCCAGGCCGGTGTAGAAGGCGCGGGCGCGCGGCAGGTCGGCGACGGGCAGGTTGACGAAGATCTGGCGGGACATGGGAGGCTCCTGGGTCGGGGGTGGATGGTGGGGGCGGCGGGATCAGGCTTGCAACATCTGGCGGAAAGCCTCCACGCTGGGACCGTCGGCCTGGATTTCGTCGAGCTCGATGAGCTGGCGCACCTCGACCACGGCGGGCTTGCCTTCGCCCACCGGGTTGGGGAAGCGGCGCGACCACTCGATGGCCTCGTCGCGGCTGCGCACCTGGATCAGGGTGTAGCCGGCGATGAGCTCCTTGGCCTCGGCGAAGGGGCCGTCGACGACGCGCGGCGCGCCGGGGCCGTGCTGCACCCGCCAGCCCTTGCGACTGGGGTGCAGGCCCGAGGCGTCGAGCAGCACACCCGCCCGGGCCAGCTCCTCGTGGAAGCGCAGCATGGCGTCGAACACGGCGGGGTCGGGGCTGGGTGTGGTCTCGGCCTCGAACTCGGGGATGGAGCGCACGATGATCATGAATCGCATGGGACTCTCCTGGACGGCGCGGGCAACCGTTTCGCCCGCTTCATCCCCACGACGGTTCATCGCCCCGGGTTTCGACGGGGTGACTCTAGGTAAAAACCCTAGGCTCGACTCTCGTCGAAGCAGGGCGCCAGGCCGCGCACCTCGACCGTGGCCCACTCGGCCGCCGGGCACTGGCGGGCCAGCTCGATGGCCTCCTCGCGCGTCACGCCGTCGAGCAGGAAGAAGCCGCCCACCATTTCCTTGGCTTCGGCAAAGGGTCCGTCGAGCCGGCGCGCCGCACCGGGCGCCTGGCTCACGCGCACCGCGTCGCCCAGGCCGGCGAGCGACTCCACCGCCCTGAGCTTGCCCTGCGCGCGCAGCGCGTCGCCGAAGGCCTGCATGCGGGCATAGACCTCACGGCCCTGCGCCTCGGTGCGCTCGGCGCGCTGGCCGGCGGGTTCGATGATGAGCAGCATGTAAGACACCTGCGTGTTCTCCCGGTAGGCAAAGCGCGCATCCTAGACGCACAATGCGCCGCCATGAACACCCCACCGTTCGATGCGTTCCGTGACCAGGCCCTGGCCGAGGGCTTCGATGAGGTGTTGGAGCGCCGCTGGGCGCCGAACACGGTGCTGGGCACCCACACCCACCCGTTCTCGGTGAAGGCCTTCGTCGCCGAGGGCGAGATGTGGCTCTCCTGCGGCGAAGACACGCAGCACCTGCGGGCGGGTGCGCCCTTCTCCCTGGGCCACGAGGTGCCGCACGCCGAACGCTACGGCGAGGCCGGCGCGGTGATCTGGGTGGCGCGGCGCCGCGCGGGCTAGGCGGCGCGGCGCAGCCAGGCGTACCAGCCCATCACGGGCCGGCCCTGCTCTTCCCGTATCGGCCCGGCCTCGATGGCCTGCACCGCGAAACCGTGAGCGGCGGCCAGGCGCTCGATCTGTTCGCGCGAATGCGCGTAGCGCAGGCTGGGGCGCAGCTGCAGGTCGCGCCCGGGATCGGCTCGCTCAACGCTGAAGGCAAAGCGGCCACCACTGGCCAGGCGGGCGGCGACGGCGGCGAAGACCGCGTCGAGCGGCCCCACGTAGATGAACACGTCGGCGGCGACGATGAGATCGGCCGGGACGTTGCTGGCGCGCAGGAAGCCGAGCAGGTCGCCGTGCACCACCCCGCGGTACGCGCCGCTGGCGCGGGCGCGTTCCACCATGGCGTGCGAGGCGTCCACGCCCTCGACGGCGTCGGCGATCGGCGCGATCAAGCGGCCGCACAGGCCGGTGCCGCAACCCAGGTCCAGCACCAGGCCGATCCGCCGACCCTCGGCCAGCAGCGGCTTGAGCAGGGTATCGGGCGCGGCGTACCGCAGCTGCGCGAGCAGGTGGTCCTGAAAGTCGTCCGCGTACTGGTCGAACAGCGCGCCCGCGTACACCGGCGGCGGGGGCGGCGGATCGCGCAGGTCCTGCACCGAAGCGAGGTAGTGGCGGTGCAGCGCGGGCTCGGCACCGTGCTGCAGGGCCTGTTCGTAGGAGCGCGCGGCCTCCTTGAGCTGACCGCTCTCGCGCAGCAAGTGGCCGCGCTGGCTCCAAACCTCGGGCTCGCGCGGGTCGATCTCCAGCGCGTCGTCGAGCGCCTGCAGAGCCTCGCGCCAGCGCTCCTGGCGCAGCTCGCAATGCGACAGCGCGAGGTACAGACTCGGCAGGAGGGCACCCAGCGCGATGGCCTGGCGCAGCGCGTGCGCCGCACCAGCCCACTGGTTCAGCGCTTCGCGGCTGAGGCCCAGGGCCGCCCAGGCGTCGCGGTGCGTCGGGTCGGCGAGCAGCGCGGCGTCCAGGCGCTCGATGGCGGCGTCCCATTGGCCCAGCCGGCACAGCGTGACGCCCAGGTTGGCCAGCACCGACGGCCGGCCCGGCACGAGCGCCTGCGCCGCCTCGTAGTCGGCGCGCGCGGCGTCCAGGCGGCCGGCTTCGAAGTGCGCGTTGCCGGCAAAAAAATGCGCCTTGGCGCGTTCGGTGGTGTCGTCTGACATGTCGGCGGGCAAGGAAGCGACGAAGACGCGCATCCTACCCAGGCGCGAGGGGCGCATGGCGCTTTCGCCACCGCCTTGCGTGCCAAACAATCGCGCACCAGGCAACAAGCCCACGTCCATCGGCATTGCGGCGCCTCAGCGGCAGCGGCCCCTCTGGGCCTAGACGCCGAGGTAGCGCTGAAGAAGATCGGGCTGTGCCTTGAGCTCGGCGGCGGGCGCTTCGTGCACGATGTGGCCGTTGCCGATGATGTACACGCGGTTAGCCAATGCCAGCGTGGCGGCCAGGTTCTGCTCGACCAGCACAATGGTCTGCCCAGCCCGCGCCAGTTCGTGGCAGATGCGCACCAGGTCCTCCACGATGACCGGCGCGAGCCCCTCGAACGGCTCGTCGAGCAACACGATCTTCGGAT
The DNA here is from genome assembly GCF_001897365.1 of Hydrogenophaga sp. 70-12. Taxonomy (NCBI): domain Bacteria; kingdom Pseudomonadati; phylum Pseudomonadota; class Betaproteobacteria; order Burkholderiales; family Comamonadaceae; genus Hydrogenophaga; species Hydrogenophaga sp. 70-12. Next base: position 17,489 of record NZ_MKSS01000107.1, on the reverse strand, counting down.
TTCGCACCAGCGCGCGCGCGATCGCCAGCATCTGCTGCTCGCCCCCCGAGAGGTCGGTGCCCCGGCTGGCGCGTCGCTCCTTGAGCCGTGGAAACATGTCGTAGATGCGCTCCAGCGGCCATCGGCTGTCGGCGGTCAGCCCGGCAAGGACGATGTTCTCCTCGACATTGAGGCTGCCGAAGATGCGGCGGTCTTCGTGAACCAGCTGCACGCCGCCCCGCGCAATGTCGTGCGCGGGCCGGCCGACCAGCTCCGCGCCGTCGAGTCTGACGCTCCCGGATGTCGGCCGAACCACGCCCATGAGGCTCTTGAGCGTGGTGGACTTGCCCGCGCCGTTGCGGCCCAGCAGCGCCACCACCTCGTGCTTTTTCACCTGGAGCGCGACATCGAACAGGATGTGGCTATCGCCGTAGTGGCTGTTCAGCCCAGTGACTTCGAGCAAGTTCATGAGGTGCCCTCCGCCCTCGGGATGGCGGCGCAAGCCCTCTGCGGATCTGCGGATCGGTGTCTCATGCGTTCAATGCCTCTTCCTGGGCATGCAGCCCGCCAAGGTAGGCCTCCTGGACCTTCACGTTGGTCTTGATCTCATCGGCCGTGCCTTCCACCAGCACGCGACCTTCCTGCAGCACAGTGACTTTCTGCACCAGCTCGAACAGCGAATCCATGTCGTGGTCGATAACGATCATCGTGCGACCCAACGCGATCGACTTGAGCAGCGCCACGGTCTCGACGCGCTCCTGCGGACTCATGCCGGCGAGCGGCTCGTCCAACAGCAGCAGGCTGGGGGACGTGGCCAGTGCCAGCCCGATCTCAAGCCGCCGCTTCTCGCCATAGGCGAGCTCTGACACGGGCGTGTCGAGCCGGTCGCTCAGATGAACCAGCGCCGCGGTGTCGTGCACCAGCGCGTCCAGGCCCGGCACCTTCCACAGGCTGCGGAACAGGTCCAGCGTGAATTTGCCGCGAACCTCGCCGAGCGCGGCGATGCTGAGGTTCTGCTGCACGGTCAGCCGCTCGAAGAGCTGGTTGATCTGGTAGCTCTTGGTGAGCCCGAGCTGGCAGGCATCGGTAACGCCCAGGCTGGTGATGTCTCGCCCATCGAACACGATCTTGCC
>NZ_MKSS01000107.1:0-16362 GCF_001897365.1 Hydrogenophaga sp. 70-12 | reverse complement strand
TGGTGGTGGCCGTGCTGGCGAACGCCGACCCGGATGCCATGGGCGCCGCGCCATTTGACCGCCGCGCCGCCGGCCCGCGGCCACGCGTGACGATCCGATAGGCGTCGACGAGGGCTCCCACGATCCCGCGGCGAAGAAACACCACGAGCAACACGAACACCAGGCCCAGCACCAGCTTCCAGGTGGCGCCCAGGTGCAGCGTCGTCTGCAGGAAATCGCTCAGCAGCAGCCAGGTCGCCGCGCCCACCAGCGGGCCGAACAGGGTGCCTGCACCGCCGATGGCGGTCATCATGACGATCTCTCCCGAGGTGTGGAACATGAACGCATCGGGCGGCATGAAGCCTTGCATGAGTCCGAGCAGGCCACCAGCGAATCCCGCGTACATCGCGGCGACGACGAAGATGGTGAGCTTGTAGCCGTGAATGTTGTGACCGAGCGCCTGCGCGCGCTGCGGGTTGTCGCGGATGGCGCGCAACAGCAGGCCCACCGGCGAGCGCACGATGCGCAGCGCCAGCACCAGCGCGACGAAGTACCAGAACGCGAAGAACACGTACATCGCCTGGTTGCTCTCGAAGCCGAGTGTCGTGAAGCCCAGCTTCAGATTCGGTGGCGGCACGCCCGGCAGACCGTTCTCGCCGCCCGTGAAGGCCGAGAGCGGGTTGAACTCGACGAAGAAGAAGACCTCGGCGATCGCCACGGTGATCATGGCGAAGTAGATGCCGGTGCGCCGCAGGGCGATCAGCCCGATCACGTAACCGATGGCCCCTGCGACGAGCGTTCCGAGTACCACTGCGACGACCGTGTTGTCGAACGTCGTCTGCGTGAGCAGGTAGGCGGCGAACATGCCGCCGGTGCCGAAGAACGCCGACTGGCCGAACGACAGCAGTCCCGTGTAGCCGAACAACAGGTCGAAGCCGATGCCGACCAGCCCCATGATGAGGATCCGGTTGATGGTGGTGGGCGAGAAGCCCAGCAGGGGTAGGACGAAGGGGGCGGCGATCAGCGCGAGCAGCGTCAGTGCTTCGACGAGAAAGGGGCGTTGTCTGTGCATCGGGAGACCGGTGTTACTCGCGACTTGCCGTGCCGAGCAGCCCGTGAGGACGCAGCACCAGCACCAGCGTCATCGCCACGAACAGCATGACGTAGGAATAGGCGGGATTGAACATGGAGGTGATGGAGATGATCTCGCCAGCGATCAGGCCTCCCAGGACGGCCCCGGGGAAAGATCCGACGCCACCGATGACCACGACGACGAAGGTCTGCACCAGGATGGCGTCGCCGACGTCTGGCGCGATTGCGACGACCGGGGCATTGACCACGCCAGCGAAGCCAGCCGCCATCGCGCCGATGCCGAACACCAGCATGAATATCCTGTAGACGTTGATGCCGAGCGAGCTGACCATGGTCGCGTCCTCGATGCCCGCGCGAACGATCATGCCGATGCGCGTTCGATAGAGCACGAAATACAGCAACACCAGCGCCGCGGCCACAATGCCCAGCAGGGCCAGCCGGTAGGTCGGGTACATCATGAAACCCAGCGGCGTGATGCCCACCAGCGCGTCGGGCGGCGGCAGCCGTTTCGACAGGCTGCCGAAGAAAAAGCGCACGGCCTCGACGAACACGATGCCCAGCCCGAAGGTCACGAGCAACTGGTCTTCGGGAGGACGCGCATAGAAATACCGGATGATCAGCCGCTCGGTCAACAGGCCCACCAGCATGACGAACAACGAGCCGGCGAGGATGGCCACGAGGAAAGAGCCCGAGTAGCTCCAGGCCACCCAGCCCGCGTAGCCGCCCAGCATGAACATGGCGCCGTGCGCGAGGTTGAGTACGCCCAGCGTGCCATAAATGATCGTCAGGCCGGAGGAGATGAGCGCCAGCAATGCGCCCAGCACCAGCCCGTTGAAGCATTGCGAGATGAAATTGGCCCAGTTGATCACGCGGTACAGCCCTGTTCGTCGATGGATCGACCCGCAGGCCGATGCGCAGCGCTGCGTCCGGCGAAGCGGACGCAGCGACCCTCAGGTGTAGTCACCCGGCTTGCAGCCGAACGCATCGGGTGGCTGGATCACTGTGTCGCCGGGCACGATCTCGACCACTTCCCAGAAGTCCTCGTTGTTCTTCATGTCCTTCTTGGCCTTGCCGCGCACGATGACCACGGGGCGCACGCACTGGTGGTCCTGCGGCCGGTAGTGGACATCGCCCAGCAGAGAAGGAATCGTTTCCCCCTTCTCGAACTGCCGGATGACGTCGGGCGGGTAGAAGCTGCCGGCCTGCGTGACCATGCGCGCCCAGTGCGCGAAGCTGACGTAGGCGTTCTCGGCGCCCCACTCGGGTCGGTAGCCGTGCTTCTGGCGGAAGGCGTCCACGAACATCTTCGCCAGCGGGTACTTGTCTTCCAGCGTCCACCAGAAGTCGGTCGCGGCGAAAACGCCAGCGGTGAGGTCCGGTCCCGCCTCCTTGGCGATGAAGGGAATCTGGTAGGGCAGAACGAGTGTCATCTTGGGGATGAGACCGAACTGCTTGGCCTGCTGCGTCGACAGCACGGCGTCTCGACCCCAGTTGACGTTGATCAGGAACTCGGCATCCGAATTCATGATGTTGGTGAGGTATTGGCTGAAGTCCTGCGTGCCCAGCGGTGATACCTGGTTCGTGACGACGGTCCAGCCGGCGTTCTTGGTCAGGTAGTCCTCAACCGATTTCGTGGTGGTGTGGCCGTACGTGTAGTCCGGCGTCATGAACGCCGCCTTGCGGTTCTTCCCGAATGTCTTGACCAGGATGGGGCCGATCGCGTTGGCCGCCATTTCGCCGTAGAAGCCTTGCCGGAAGCCATACCGCACGCAGTCCTTGCCGGTGGTGTCGTTGGACCCCGAGATGCCCGGCATATAGAGAATTTTCTCGCGCTGCGCAAACTTGTTGAGCGCCACCGCCACCGCCGACGAGGTGGAGCCGGTCATCAGAATGATCTTCTTCTGGTTGATGAAGGTCTGCTGCACCTGCACGCCCTGGTTGGGCTTGGCAGCAGAGTCGGCCGAGAGCAGTTCGACCTTCTTGCCGAGCACGCCCTTGTCGATCTTCGGCGCGAGCTTCTTCATCAACTCGTGGTTGGTGTTGATGTGTTCGACCGCGAGCTGCCAACCCTTGAGCTCGTCCTCACCTTGCGCCGCGTAGGTGCCGGTGAGCGGCACCGCAGCACCGATGTAGACCGTGTCGCCCTGCGAGCCGGCCGGCCAGGTGCCGATGGCCGACTTGTCCTCGGCGTAGGCCCATTGCACGCCAGCGAAGTTGCCGAGCAAGGCCGTTCCGGCGATGCCTGCGCCTCGGTACAGCACGTCGCGGCGCGAGATGGGGGGCGTCGTTTCCTGGGGGAGCGTGAACTTGGACACTGCTTTCCTTTCGTGGAGAGGGGTCTGGTTTCGGCCCAGGCCATTGCCGCGGAGGCCGGCGCCTTGCGCGTGGCGGCTGCCTGTCTGAATGCAGGATCGCAGTTGCCCATGCGCCCCGCAACAGCGGTTGGAGCATGGCCGCCGATTTGGTGAAGAAACGAAAATCGCTTGTCAAAGCGCTGTCAACAATTGACACTGCGACGCAGCAAATTCGCCCCGCCCGCGCCCCGATGCCCCGCACCCTCGTCGGCCCCAAGATCCGCGATCGCCGCAAGGCGCTCGGCCTGACCCAGGCGGGGCTGGCGCACAGCATCGGCATATCGGCTTCCTACCTGAACCTGATCGAGAGCAGCCGCCGGCCGATTGCCGGCGCCTTGCTCAAGCGCGTGGCCGACGCGCTGTCGGTGCCGGTGGACGACTTCGACCGTGCGGCCGAGCGCCGGCTCATCGACGACCTGGGCGAGGCGGCGGCCGACCCCGCCATCGCCTCGCGCGCGCCCGACCCGGCCAGCGCGGCCGACCTCGCCGCCGGGCACCCCGAATGGGCCCAGGCGCTGGTGTCGCTCCATCGCAGCCTGCGCGACAGCCGACAGGCCGCCGCCGCGCTGTCCGACCGGCTGAACCAAGACCCCTTCCTGGGCGACGCCGTGCATCGCCTGCTGACGCGGGTGACTGCGATCCGCTCGGCCTGCGAAATCATGGCCGACCAGGGGGAACTTGACGCGGCGCAACGCTCGCGCTTCCTGGCCATCATCGGCGACGACAGCCGACGACTGGCGGAGGTGGCAAGCGCGCTCGCGGATTTCTTCGAGCCCTCTCGCATCAGCGCGCGCTCGCTCACGCCGATGGACGACGTGGACGACTTCATCGCAGAACACGACAGCCACTTCCCGGCGTTGGAAGACGCTGCGCTGGCGCTGCGCGCCGCCGTCGGCGGCCCCGACAGCGACATCGAACGGCGGCTGGTGCGCTACCTGCAGCGCATGCACGGCGTGCAGGTGGTGTTCGCGGCCGAGCCACCAGCGAACGCCGCGCACGCGCGGCATGGCACCTGGTTCGATGCCCACGCCCGACGCTGCACGCTGCTGGAGGTGCTGCCCGGCACCACGCGCCGCTTCGAGTTGGCGCGCCTGGCGGCCCAACTGGCGTCGGGAGAAGCCATCGATGCGCTGCTCGACGCCTCGCTGCAAACCGATGCCGCGCGACGGGGTGCCCGGCGCGCGCTCGGCGCCTACACGGCCGCCGCGGTGCTCATGCCCTACGACGCCTTTCTGGCCGCCGCCCGCCGCACGCGCTACGACATCGACCACCTGTGCCGCCGCTTCGATGCCAGCTTCGAGCAGGTATGCCACCGGCTGGTCACGCTGCGGCGGCCCGGTGCACAAGGCGTGCGCTTCGGCTTTATGCGCGCCGATCCGGCCGGCCACATGACCAAGCGCTTCCCCCTGCCCGGCATGCCGCTGCCGCGCTACGGCAACGCTTGCCCGCTGTGGGCGGTCTACAAAGCCTTCCAGACCCCAGGCGTTCTGGAACGCCAGCTGGTTGAATTTCCGAACGCCCAGCGCTTCCTGCTGCTGGCGCGGGCGGTGGAAAAGCCGCGCCTGACCTGGCAGGTGCCTCGGCGTTTCGTCTCGGTGATGCTGTCTTGCGACGCCCTGCAAGCCGACCAGATGGTGTACGCCGACGGGCTGAACCTCTCCTCGGCCGCGCCGGCCGTCCCCGTGGGCCAGACCTGCCGGCTGTGCCTGCGCCCCGGTTGCGACTGGCGCGAGGAAGAACCCATCATCCACGCAGGGATTGACTCGATATCCACCGACGCCGGGTCGGCATAGACTTTGCTGCACGGCCGGCAAGCGCCCCGGTCGACGGAGACATCGATGACCATGCGCGTTTTGATCGCCGAGGACGAGGCGAACATCACCGAATCCCTGCGCTTCATCCTGGGCCGAGAGGGCTTCCAGGTCACCTGCGTGGCGGACGGCGAGAGCGCGCTGCGCCGCCTGCGCGCCGACCCGCCGCAGGTCCTGGTGCTCGACGTGATGCTGCCCGGCGTCAACGGCTTCGAAGTGCTCAAACAGGTGCGCGCTGACCCGGCGCTGCAGGGGCTGCCGGTGCTGGTCTTGACGGCCAAGACGCAGGCGTCCGATCGGCGCATCGCCGAGGAAGTTGGCGCCAGTGCCTACATGACCAAGCCGTTCTCCAATCGGGACGTTGTCGAGCAGTTGCGGCGCATGGCCGAGGCCGCCTAGACACCGCAGGCCCCGCCATGGATTCGCGCTTCGCCGCCCGGGCCCGCCTCAAAGACGCGGCCGTGCTGCTGCCGTTCACCGGCCTGTTCCTGCTCATGCCTCCGTTCATCGGGCTGTTTCCGCCCGACGCGCGGCTGGCCGGCATCCCGGTCATGGTCCTCTACGTGTTCGGTGTGTGGGGCCTGCTGATCGCCCTGGCCGCGCTGCTGGCGCGCCGCCTGAGCGCCTCCGAGCGCCGGCCGCCCGAGCCACCGCCTGGCTGATGCTGTCCGGCGACGTCGTCCTCGCCGCGGCGCTCATCTACGTCGCGCTTCTGTTCGCCGTCGCTTTCTTCGGTGACTGGCGGGCCGGCCAGGGGCGCCTGGGGTGGCTGAGCTCACCGGTCGTCTACACGCTGTCGATTTCGATCTACTGCACGTCGTGGACCTACTACGGCATGGTCGGATCGGCCACGCGCGACGGCATCGAGTTCGCCGCGGTCTACATCGGCCCGATGCTGGTGTTTATCGGCTGGTGGCTGCTGCTGCGCAAGCTGGTTCGCATCGGCCGGGTACACCGCATCACGTCCATCGCCGACATGGTGTCCTCGCGCTACGGCAAGAGCACGGCGCTGGCGGCGCTAGTGACGGTCATCGCCGTGGTGGCGTCCACGCCCTATATCGCACTTCAGCTCAAGGCAGTGGTCGCCAGCTTCGAGGTGATCAGCGGCGCGCACGCCGATGGCGGCATGTTTGGCCCGCGGGGCGACTCGACGCTGGCGCTCGGGGTCGCCGTCGGCATGGCGGTGTTCGCCATCCTGTTTGGCACGCGCAACATCGACGTCGACGAGCGCCACCACGGCGTGGTCGCGGCCATCGCGCTCGAAGCGATGGTCAAGCTGGTGGCGATGCTCGGGGTCGGGCTGCTGGTGGTGTTCGGCATCGCCGACGGTCCGGGCGAGATCTTCGCGCACATGCCGGCGCAGCTGCTGCGCAGCGAGCAGGTGCTCGGCCCACGCTGGGTCACGGTGGTCTTCCTGTCGGCCGCGGCGGTGGTGTGCCTGCCGCGCCAGTTCCAGGTCACGGTGGTGGAAATCGGCAACGAGCGCCACCTGCGCACCGCCTCGTGGTTGTTCCCGCTGTACCTGTTCCTGATCACCCTGTTCGTGCTGCCGATCGCGATCGCCGGGCTGACATGGCTGCCGGCCGGCGCCAATCCGGACATGTTCATGCTCACGCTGCCCCTGTGGGCCCAGCGCCCCGAGATCGCGCTGTTGGCGTTCCTGGGCGGCTTCTCGGCGGCGACCTCGATGGTCATCGTCGCCGCGATCGCGCTGTCGACGATGGTGTCGAACCACCTGATCCTTCCGGTGGCGCTTCGGCTGCCGCGGCTGTCGCTGGCCGCCAGCGGCGACATGCGCCGCCTGCTGCTGCGCAGCCGACGCATCAGCATCTGCCTGATCCTGCTGCTGGGCTTTCTCTACCTCAGGCTGAACGCGCGCTTCAACCCCATCGCATCCATCGGACTGACCTCTTTCGCCGGCATCGTTCAGCTCCTGCCCGCCCTGCTCGGCGGCTTGTTCTGGCGCCAGGCCACCGGGCGCGGCGCGGCCGCAGGGCTCTGCGCTGGCGCCGCTGTGTGGGCCTATACCCTGCTGCTGCCCAGCTTCAAAGGCGACTGGCTGCTGTCGGCGGCCACCATGGCCGACGGGCCCTTCGGCCTGCACTGGCTGCGCCCCTATGCGCTGTTCGGCCTCGATGGACTGGACCCGCTGGTCCATTCGGTGTTCTGGAGCTTCACGTTGAACGTGCTGCTGTTCGTCGGCGTGTCGCTGCTGCGCGATCCCAAGCCGCTGGAGCGGCTGCAAAGCGCCCTGTTCATCGACGTGTTCCGCGACCCGCTGGGCGACACCTCGCGCTTCGTCAGTCGCTCGGCCACCACCTCCGATCTGAACATCCTGGCCCAGCGCCTGATGGGGGTGGACGAGGCGCGCCAGCTGCTGGAAGGCGGCGCGGGCAGCGACGCGGGAGCCAACGAGCCGATCGCCGACGAAACGCTGATCGCCGAGCTGGAACGCAAGCTCGCCGGCAGCGTGGGCGCCGCTTCGGCGCGCGCCATGATCTCTCAGGTGGTGACCGGCGAGACCATCAGCCTGTCGGCGCTGCTGCGCATCGCCGACGAGACCGAGCGCATCCGCGCCTACAACCTGCAACTGGAGAACCAGTCGCGCCAGCTCGCCGAGGCGGCCGCGGAACTGCGCCTGGCCAACGAACGGCTGACGCAGCTGGACCGCCAGAAGGACGACTTCCTCAGCCACGTCAGCCACGAAGTGCGCACGCCCATGACCTCGATCCGCTCGTTCGCCGAGATCCTGCTCGACAGCGGCGACCTGGAGCGCGCCCAGGTGCAGCGCTTCCTGGGCATCATCCACGAGCAGAGCCTGCGCATGACACGCCTGCTCGACGGCATCCTCGATCTCAACGTGCTGGAAGACGGCGCCGCTTCCTGGATGCTGACGCCGGTGGACCCCGAGGTCGCGCTGGACAATGCGCTCAGCCTGTGCGAGGGCCTGGGCAGCGCCAGCGGCGTGCGGCCGCGGCGCCTGGCGCGCCTGGACGGCGTTCGGGTGATGGCCGACGTCGATTACCTGACCCAGGTATTCATCAATCTGATCGCCAATGCCATCCAGCACAACACCAGCGATGCGCCGCGGGTTCTTGTCAGCAGCGCGGTGCGCGAGGGCATGTACGTCGCGCTGATCGAGGACAACGGACCGGGCATCCACCCGAGCGAGCGCGAGCGCATCTTCTCCAAGTTCTCGCGCGGCTGGGCGCACACGCGCTCGGCGACCCAGGGCGCCGGGCTGGGCCTGGCCATCAGCTGGCAGATCATGCAGCGGCTGGGCGGCTCGCTGAAGCTGCTGCCGGCACGGCCCGGTGGCCAAGCCGGCAATTGCTTCCAGGTGCGGCTCGCGTGCTGCCCCCCCACGGCGACGCCCATGAGCACCCGTGCGCCATCGCCCCTGGCCGATTGACGTCCGCCGCCAAGGGCCCGCCACCGGCGGGGCGCTCGGTTCAGAGCGCGGAAAAATCCGGCTTGCGGCGCTCCATGAACGCCCCGAAGGCCTCCTTCGCCGCCGGCTCGCGCAGCATGCGGCCGAAGCTCTCGCCCTCTTCGGCGATGGTGCGCAGAACGCGCTCTTCCTGGCCCTTCTTCATGAGCCGCTTGGTCTCGATCAGCGAGCTCAGCGGCTTGGCCGCGAGCTTCTTCGCCACCGACTGCGCGTAGCCGTTCGCTTCGGTGGGCGGTAGCACGCGGTTGACCAGGCCCACCTCCAGCGCGGCCTCGGCCATGAAGGGCTCGCCCAGCAGCAAGGCCTCGGCCGCGCGGTGGTAACCCAGCATTTGCGGCACCAGCAGGCTGCTGGCGGCCTCGGGGCACAGGCCCAGGTTGACGAAGGGCATGGAGAAGGCGGCGTTGTCGCCCGCGTAAACCAGGTCGCAATGGAACAGCAGCGTGGTGCCCACGCCCACCGCCGGGCCGCAGACCGCCGCCAACAGCGGCTTGGGAAAGGTGGCGATGCCCTGGAGGAAACGGAACACCGGCGAGTCCAGCCCGGCCGGCGGGTTGTTCAGGAAGTCGCCGATGTCGTTGCCGGCGGAGAACACGGTCTCGTGACCCTGCAGCAGCACCACGCGCACGCCGGGGTCGTCCACGGCCGAGGCCAGGGCCTCGGCCATGGCGCCGTACATGGCCGAAGTGAAGGAGTTCTTCTTGTCGACGCGGTTGAAGGTGATGGTGCGGATGCCGGCTTCGGTGTGGACGAGGATGTCGCTCATGGTCGTTGGCGGGAAAGGGTTGGAAACAGCAGCCGGGCAAGTTAACACGAAGGCCACCGGGTGGCCCACCTAAACTTCGGCGTTTCCCCCGCCCGTGCCGCCCGCCATGTTGACCCGCCTGCTGCTGACCTGCCTTGCCGCGTGCCTTGCACTGCCCTTGGCCGCGCAGACCCCGCCCACGTCCGCGCCCGCGGCCGAGCCCCTGCCCCCGCAGCCCCGGCCGCGCGTGGCGCTGGTGCTCTCGGGCGGCGGCGCGCGCGGCTTCGCGCACGTGGGCGTGATCAAGGCGCTGGAGGCCGCGCGCGTGCCGGTGGACCTGATCGTCGGCACCTCCATGGGCGCCATCATCGGCGGCCTGTACGCCAGCGGCATGACCGGCGAACAGCTCGAGCGCGAGATCCTGACCGTGGAATGGAGCGGCCTCTTCAATACGCGCCAGCCGCGCCAGGTGCTGTCGCAGCGCCGCAAGGAAGAGGACTTCGAGCTCTCGCCCGTGTTGCTGGTGGGCTTTCGCGACGGCGAGTTCCGCCTGCCCACGGGCGCGGTGTCCTCGCGCTCGCTGGAAATGCTGCTGCGCCGCTACACCCTGCCCACGCGCCACCTGAGCAGCTTCGACGCCCTGCCCACGCGTTTCCGCGCCGTGGCCACCGACATGGAGACCGGCCAGGAGGTGGTGATGGACCGCGGCGACCTCGCTGCCGCGCTGCGCGGCAGCATGTCGGTGCCGGGCGTGTTCTCTCCACTCGGCATGGACGGCCGTATCCTGGGCGACGGCGGGCTGGTGAACAACCTGCCGGTGAACGTGGCGCGCGCGCTCGGCGCGGACGTGGTCATCGCCGTCAACATCGGCACGCCGCTGGCCGGGCGCGAAACCCTGGGCTCGCTGGTGGGCATCACCACGCAGATGGTGAACATCCTGACCGAGCAGAACGTAAAGGCCAGCATCGCCCTGCTCACCCCGCGCGACCTGCTGCTCACGCCGCCGCTGGGCACGCTCAGCTCGTCCGACTTCGACCAGGCCAAGGAACTGGTGCGCCTGGGCAATGCATACGGGCGCACCGTGAACGCGGCGCTGGAGCGCTTCTCGGTCGGCGAGCGCGAGTACGCCGCCTGGACCGGGGCACGGCGCACGCAGGCCGAGCTCAACGCCACGCGCGTGGGCACCATTTCGGGCATCCGCTTCGAGGGCGTGGACGAGACGCGCGCCCAGCGCCTGGGCGTGGGCCTGGAGCACCTGAAAGGCCAGCGCGCCGACGTGCAGCTGATCGAGAACGACATGGAGGCCCTGGCCGCCACCGGCGACTACGAGCGCGTGGACTACCGCCTGGTGCGCAACACCGACAGCGGCGGCGAAGACCTGGTGGTGGGCCTGCGCGAGAACAGCTGGGGGCCGAACTACCTGCGCGTGGGCCTGGACCTGCGCACCGACTTCCGCGGCGAAGGCGCGTTCAACCTGCGCATCAGCCACAACCGCCACTGGCTCACGCCCAGCGGCACCGAGTGGCGCAACCGCGTGCAGCTGGGTGAGACCCTGGGCCTGTACTCCGAGATCTACCAGCCCCTGGACCCGCTGGCCAACACCTTCGTATCGGCCTATGGCGACCTGAGCGTGCGCAAGGTCGACCTCTACGGCGAGGAAAGCCGCCCGCTGGCGCGCATCCAGCGCGAGTCGCTGCGCGTGGGCGCGGACATCGGCTGGCCGATCGGGCGCCAGGGTTCGGTGGGCGACATGCGCCTGGGCGTGGTGGCCAGTTCACGGCGTTCGTCGCTGGAGCTGGTGCAGCCGGGCCTCAACCTGCAGCCCGACGTGCTGGACGTGCACTGGCGCGAAGCCGGCCTGCGCGCGGCCGTGATGGCCGACCAGCTCGACTATGCGAACTTCCCGTCGCGCGGCTACCGGGCCTTCGGCGAGGTGGTGGTGGGCAAGCGCCACGTGCGCGGCGGCGAGCGCAGCAGCTTCGCGCGGCTCGAGGGCTCGTACACCGGCGTGCGCAGTTTCGGCGAGCACACCTTCAACCTGGGCCTGCGCTTCGCGCACGCCAACAACATCCCCATCGGGGCGATCGACGAGTACTCGCTGGGCGGGTTCCAGAACCTCTCGGGCTTCCGCTCGGGACAGGTGGCTGGCAACTACCTGGCCTTCGGCCGCCTCACCTACTACCGCCGCCTGCCCTGGGACATCGGCATCGCGCGCGCGATGTTCGCGGGCGGCTCCATCGAGGCGGGCAACGCCTGGCTGGACCGGCGCGACGTGTCCTTTCGCCACCTGCTCGCCGGCGGCAGCCTGTTCGTGGGGGCGGACACGGGGATCGGGCCCCTGTACCTGAGCGTGGTGAGCGCGCCCAAGGGCTTCACGGGGCTGTACCTGTTCCTCGGCCGGCCCTGAACGCCCGACGCCCCGGGTCGCTGGCGAAGCGCCTCACTCCTTGAAGTACACCACCTGGTGGGTGGTGGCCAGCAGCGCCCCCGCCTGGCTCCACACCTGCGCGCGCTGATCGAAGTAGCCGTTGCGAAAGGCGCTGGCCTGCGCCTGGCCCAGCAGCCAGCCCTCGCCCACCGCCGCCAGCTCGGCGGCCCCGGCGTGGAAGTACACCGTCATCGACACCGTGCCCGCCGGCACGCGCGTGGCGCGGCGCAGCCACACGCGCGGGTAGAAGACGTCGCACAGCGCCGCGAGGGCTGGGAAGTCCAGCGGGCGCGGCGGCTCGTCGCGCATCCACACCGTGGTGCGGCTGGACTCGCCCGTGCCGTCCCACACGCGCGGCATGGCGCCTTCGGGAAAGCGCAGGTCGTAGCGCTTGACCCATTCCACCGGCGCCATCATCGAGGGCTTGCCCAGCGCCGCTGGCGACAGCACCGGCGGCAGGGGCTCTTCCTGCGCGCCCCAGGTGTCGCGCCGCACCGCGGTGAGCGCGGTGGCGCTCAGCACGGTCTCGCCGCCCTGCTCGATGCTCACCGCCCAGTGCTGCGTGGAGCGGTTGGTGCGCACCGTCTGCGCCTCCACCTCGAAAGCGCCGTCGTTCAGCGCGGCGCAGAAGTTGACGGTGAGCGCCACCGGCTCGCCCAGGCGATCGGGGTGCAGAAGGAGGGCGTTGAGCGCGGTGGCCGCCGTGATGCCACCGAAGGGGCCGACCATGTTGGCCCAGGCCGGATCGGTGCGGCCGCTGTAACGGCCATCGGCCATGGCGTCGAGGGCAATGGCCCGGTCAAAAAGGTGCGGATTCATCCGGGGCAGTGTGCACCAGCGGCGTGCACCCACCCCCCGACTGTCCGCCGACCGACAGTCCGGCTGTTGCCTGCGCGACAAGCGCATGACGGGCGGCGGGCGTTCCGCCGAAATCCATAGCAGCGCCGCCGCGCCGCGTGGGGTTTCCCCTCATTCTTGATATGGGTCGCGTGCTCACAATGCCCCTCCTACATGGCACCGAACACCCCCAACGACTGCATTCTCGAAGCGCGCGGACTGGTCAAGGAGTTCAAGGGCTTCGTCGCCGTGAACGACGTCAACCTGCGCGTGCGGCGCGGCCACATCCACGCGCTCATCGGGCCCAACGGCGCGGGCAAGACCACGGTCTTCAACCTGCTCACCAAGTTCCTCATCCCCACGCGCGGGCAAATCCTCTACAACGGCGAGGACATCACGCCGCAAAAGCCCGCCCAGGTGGCGCGCCGGGGCATGGTGCGCTCGTTCCAGATTTCGGCCACCTTCCCGCACCTGAGCGTGCGCGAGAACGTGCGCATCGGCCTGCAGCGCGCCACCGGCCAGTCCTTCCACTTCTGGAAAAGCAAGAAGGTGCTCGACCGGCTGGACGAGCGCGCGATGGCGCTGCTCGACACCGTGGGCCTGTCCGAGTTCGCCGACTGGGTCACGGTGGAGCTGTCCTATGGCCGCAAGCGCGCGCTGGAGATCGCCACCACGCTGGCCACCGAGCCCGAGCTGATGCTGCTCGACGAGCCCACGCAGGGCATGGGCCACGAAGACGTGGAGCGCGTGACGCAGCTCATCAAGAAGGTGTCGGCCAACCGCACGGTGCTGATGGTGGAGCACAACATGAACGTGGTGTCGAGCATCGCCGACACCATCAGCGTGCTGCAGCGCGGCCAGGTGATCGCCGAGGGCGACTACGCCACCGTATCGGCCAACCCGCAGGTGCTGGAGGCCTACATGGGCAGCGCCGACGCGCAGCTGCAAGGGGCGCATTGATGGCCGCTGAAGAACTGCTCCGCCTCAGCGGCGTGAACGCCTGGTATGGCGAGTCGCACATCCTGCACGGCGTCGACCTGCAAGTGAACCGCGGCGAGGTCGTGACCTTGCTCGGCCGCAACGGCGCGGGCCGCACCACCACGCTCAAGGCCATCATGGGCATGGTGGGCAAGCGCGCGGGCTCGATCCGGCTCTTCGGGCAGGAGACCGTGAACATGGCGACGCACCAGGTGGCGCGCCTGGGCCTGGGCTACTGCCCCGAGGAACGCGGCATCTTCGCCAGCCTGAGCTGCGAGGAGAACCTGCTGCTGCCGCCCGTGGTGGCCGACGGCGGCATGCCACTCGACGAACTCTACGAGCTGTTCCCCAACCTCAAGGAGCGCCGCCACAGCCCGGGAACGCGCCTGTCGGGCGGCGAACAGCAGATGCTCGCGGTGGCGCGCATCCTGCGCACGGGTGCCAAGCTGCTGCTGCTCGACGAAATTTCCGAAGGCCTGGCGCCGGTCATCGTTCAGACGCTGGCGCGCACCATCCGCACGCTGCGCGAGCGCGGCTTCACCATCGTGATGGTCGAGCAGAACTTCCGTTTCGCGGCGCCGCTGGCCGACCGCTTCTACGTCATGGAACATGGCCGCATCGTGGAGGGCTTCGGCGCCGCCGATCTCGACGCGAAGATGGGCATGTTGCACGAGTACCTCGGCGTCTGACCCTGGTCGCCGGGTTTGGGTCTTTCCACGTTCACACACCGATGAAGGAGACGACGACATGAAGACGACGAAGAAATTGCTGGCCACCGCGGCGGCGGCCATGCTGACGGCGGGGGTTGCGCAGGCGCAGATCTCCGATGGCGTGATCAAGATCGGCGTGATGAACGACATGTCGGGCCTGTACGCCGACATCGGCGGACCGGGCTCGGTGCTCGCCGCGCGCATGGCGGTCGAGGACTTCGCGCCCGAGAAGAAGGGCATGAAGGTCGAGGTCGTCTCGGCCGACCACCAGAACAAGCCCGACGTGGGCTCGACCGTGGCCCGCACCTGGTACGACGTGGACAAGGTGGACGCCATCTTCGACGTGCCCACCTCGTCGGTGGCGCTGGCCATCAATCAGATCACCAAGGAAAAGGGCAAGGCCTTCATCAACACCGGCGCGGCGACCTCCGACCTGACCGGCAAGCAGTGCAGCCCCAACACCGTGCACTGGCTGTACGACACCTGGATGCTGGCCAACGGCACCGGCGGGGCGATCGTGAAAACCGGCGGCGACACCTGGTTCTTCCTGACCGCCGACTACGCCTTCGGCCACGCGCTGGAACGCGACACCGAGGCCGTGGTGCTGAAGAACGGCGGCAAGGTGCTGGGCAAGGTGCGCACGCCCTTCCCGGGCAGCGACTTCAGCTCCTTCCTGCTGCAGGCCCAGGCCTCCAAGGCCAAGATCATCGGCCTGGCCAACGCCGGCGGCGACACCATCAACAGCATCAAGCAGGCGGCCGAGTTCGGCATCACCAAGGGTGGCCAGAACCTGGCCGGTCTGCTGGTGTTCCTGCCCGACGTGCACGGCCTGGGCCTGGCCACCGCGCAGGGCCTGATCTTCACCGAGACCTTCTACTGGGACCTGAACGACCAGACCCGCGCCTGGAGCAAGCGCTTCGCCGAGCGCAACGGCGGCAAGTACCCCAGCTCCGACCACGCGGGCGTATACGCCTCGGTGCTGCACTACCTGAAGGCGGTGGAGGCCGGCAAGACCGACGACGGCACCAAGGTGGTGGCCAAGATGAAGGACATGCCGACCGACGATCCGCTGTTCGGCAAGGGCACGATCCGCGCCGACGGCCGCAAGATCCACCCGGCCTACCTGTTCGAGGTCAAGAAGCCCTCGGAGTCGAAAGGCCCTTACGACTACTACAAGGTCCGCGCCACCATCCCCGCCGACCAGGCCTTCCGTCCCCTCAAGGACGGCGAGTGCCCGCTCGTGAAGTAAGCACCGGAGCGTTCTGAGCATGACCGAGATCTTCGGCGTCCCCACCGCGGCCCTGTTCGGGCAATTGCTGATCGGGCTGATCAACGGCTCGTTCTATGCCCTGCTGTCGCTGGGGCTGGCCGTGATCTTCGGTCTGCTCAACATCATCAACTTCACGCACGGCGCCCAGTACATGATGGGCGCCTTCGTGGCCTGGCTGCTGCTCAACAAGCTGGGCATCGGCTACTGGTGGTCGCTGCTGATCGCGCCCGTCGTGGTCGGGGCCACCGGGGTGCTGATCGAGCGCTTCATGCTCAAGCGGCTCTACCAGCTCGACCACCTCTACGGCCTGCTGCTGACCTTCGGCATCGCGCTCATCATCCAGGGCCTGTTCCGCCACGAGTACGGCTCCTCGGGGCAGCCCTACGCGATCCCGCCGCAGCTCATGGGCGCGCAGAACCTGGGCTTCATGTTTCTGCCCAACTACCGCGGCTGGGTCGTGGCCGCCTCGCTGGTTGTCTGCCTGAGCACCTGGTTCGTCATCGAGCGCACCAAGCTCGGCGCCTACCTGCGTGCGGCCACAGAGAATCCCACGCTGGTGCAGGGCTTTGGCGTGAACGTGCCGCGCATGATCACGCTCACCTATGGCTTCGGCGTGGGCCTGGCCGCACTGGCCGGCGTCATGGCCGCCCCCATCTACCAGGTGAGCCCGCAGATGGGCTCGGACCTGATCATCGTGGTGTTCGCGG
>NZ_MKSS01000106.1:0-16409 GCF_001897365.1 Hydrogenophaga sp. 70-12 | reverse complement strand
GTCGCGCGCCACGCTGTGGGTGCTGCTGCCCATCGCCACCGTATGGGCGCTGGCCTTCGTGGCCACGGGCGTGATCCAGAACCTTTCGCCCTTCCTCACGCTCACGCCGCTGCAGCCGGGCGTGGGTGAGCAGACCCTGGCCATGGGGCCCACGGCCTCGCAGCTCGCCATCAAGATGCTGGGCACCAACGGTGGCGGCTTCTTCAACGCCAACTCGGCCCACCCGTTCGAGAACCCGAACGAATGGAGCAACGCCCTGCAGATGCTGGCGATCTTCGCCATCCCCGCCGGCCTGTGCTTCACCTTTGGCCGCGTGGTGGGCGACCGGCGCCAGGCGTGGGCCGTGCTCGCGGCCATGGCGCTGATCTTCGTGCTCGCCGTGGTCGCCGCCACCCATTTCGAGCAGCAGGGCAATCCGGTCCTGGCCGCGCTGGGCGCCGACCAGGCCGCCAGCGCGCTGCAGTCGGGCGGCAACATGGAGGGCAAGGAGGTGCGCTTCGGCATCGCCGCTTCGTCGCTGTTCGCCGTGGTCACCACCGCCGCCAGCTGCGGCGCGGTGAACGCCATGCACGACAGCTTCACCCCGCTGGGCGGCCTGGTGCCCACGGCGCTGATGCAGCTGGGCGAGGTGGTGTTCGGGGGCGTGGGCTCGGGCCTGTACGGCATGCTGGTGTTCGCGCTGCTGGCGGTCTTCGTGGCGGGCCTGATGATCGGGCGCACCCCGGCCTACCTGGGCAAGAAGATCGAGCCCTTCGAGATGCAGATGGTGTCGGTGGCGATCCTAGTCACGCCGCTGCTGGTGCTGCTGGGCACCGCGGTGGCGGTGATGAGCGAGGCCGGGCGCGCCGGCATCCAGGACGCGGGCCCGCACGGCTTCACCGAGGTGCTGTACGCGCTGAGCTCGGCCGCCAACAACAACGGCAGCGCCTTCGCGGGCCTGTCGGCCAACACCCCCTTCTACAACGTGCTGCTGGCCATCGCCATGGCGCTGGGTCGCTTCGGCGTGATCCTGCCGGTGCTGGCCCTGGCAGGGTCCTTCGCCGCCAAGCCGCGCGCCGAGGCCACCACCGGCAGCCTGCCCACGCACGGGCCGCTGTTCGTCGGCCTGCTGGTGGGCACGGTGCTGCTGGTGGGCTTGCTCAACTACGTGCCCGCACTGGCCCTGGGGCCGGTGGTGGAGCACCTGACCCTGTGGGCGAAGTGAGGAGCCCGCCATGACACGCAAAACCTTGACCCTGTTCGACCCGGCCCTGTTGCGGCCGGCCCTGATCGGTGCGCTGCGCAAGCTCGACCCGCGCGCGCAGATCCGCAACCCCGTGATGTTCGTGGTCTACGTGGGCAGCGCCTTCACCACCGCCCTGTGGCTCGCGCGGCCCGAGGGCTTCACGCTGGCCGTGGCGCTGTGGCTGTGGTTCACCGTGCTGTTCGCCAACTTCGCCGAAGCGCTGGCCGAAGGCCGCAGCCAGGCGCAGGCCGCGAGCCTGCGCGGGCTCAAGCGCAAGACCTGGGCGAAGAAACTCGACGGCGCCTTCAAGGCCGGCACGCCGCGCAGCGCCATGCGCTGGCTGCCGATCGAGGCCGACTCGCTGCGCAAGGGCGACGTGGTGCTGATCGAGGCCGGCGACACCGTGCCCGCCGACGGCGAGGTGATCGACGGCGTGGCCTCGGTGGACGAGAGCGCCATCACCGGCGAATCGGCGCCGGTGATCCGCGAGTCGGGCGGCGACTTCTCGGCCGTCACTGGCGGCACGCGCGTGCTGTCCGACGCGGTGGTGGTGCGCGTGAGCGTCAACCCCGGCGAGACCTTCGTCGACCGCATGATCGCCATGGTGGAAAACGCGCGGCGCCAGAAGACGCCGAACGAGATCGCGCTGACGATCCTGCTGGTGGCGCTGACCCTGGTCTTCCTGGGCGTGGTGGCGACGCTGCTGCCCTTCTCCACCTTCAGCGCGCAGGCCTCGGGCGGCGCCGGCCAGCCGGTCGGCCTGGTGGTGCTGGTGGCCCTGCTGGTCTGCCTGATCCCGACCACCATCGCCGGCCTGCTCTCGGCCATCGGCGTGGCGGGCATGAGCCGGCTGATGCAGGCCAATGTGATCGCCACCTCGGGCCGCGCGGTGGAGGCGGCGGGCGACGTGGACGTGCTGCTGCTCGACAAGACCGGCACCATCACCCTGGGCAACCGCCAGGCCGCGGCCTTCCTGCCGGCCACGGGCACGAACGAGCGTGACCTGGCCGACGCCGCCCAGCTCGCCTCGCTGGCCGACGAAACGCCCGAGGGCCGCAGCATCGTGGTGCTGGCCAAGCACCGGCACCAGCTGCGCGAACGCGAGCTGCAATCGATGGGCGCGCACTTCGTGCCGTTCAGCGCGCAGACGCGCATGAGCGGCGTGGACCTGGCCGACGGCCGCCAGATCCGCAAGGGCGCGGCCGATGCCATCCGCCGGCACGTGGAATCGCTCGGCGGCGCCTGGTCCGCCCCGGTGCAGGCCCTGGTGGACGACGTGGCGCGGCGCGGCAGCACGCCCCTGGTGGTGGCCGAAGGCGCGCGCGCGCTTGGCGTGGTGGAGCTCAAGGACATCGTCAAGGGTGGCCTCAAGGAGCGCTTCGCCGAGCTGCGCCGCATGGGCATCCAGACCGTGATGGTCACTGGCGACAACCGCCTCACGGCGGCGGCCATCGCGGCCGAGGCCGGCGTGGACGACTTCCTCGCCGAGGCCACGCCCGAGGCCAAGCTCGCGCTCATCCGCGAGCACCAGGCGCGCGGCCGCCTGGTGGCCATGACCGGCGACGGCACCAACGACGCGCCCGCGCTGGCCCAGGCCGACGTGGCCGTGGCCATGAACACCGGCACCCAGGCCGCCAAGGAGGCCGGCAACATGGTGGACCTCGACAGCAACCCCACCAAGCTGATCGAGATCGTGGAGACCGGCAAGCGCCTGCTGATGACGCGCGGCGCGCTGACCACCTTCAGCATCGCCAACGACGTGGCCAAGTACTTCGCCATCGTGCCGGCCGCCTTCGTCACCACCTACCCGCAGCTGCAGGCGCTCAACGTGATGCAGCTGGCCAGCCCGACCTCGGCCATCGTTTCGGCGGTGGTGTTCAACGCCCTGGTCATCGTGGCGCTGATCCCGGTCGCGCTCAAGGGCGTGCCCTACCGCGCCGTGGACGCGGCCTCGCTGCTGCGGCGCAACCTGGCGGTCTACGGCCTGGGCGGCGTGGTGGTTCCCTTCATCGGCATCAAGGCCATCGACCTGCTGATCGCCGGCCTGGGCCTGGCCTGATCCCACACGAGTTCCCATGAACACCGAATCCCCCTCCACCGACAAGGCCCCGGCCGGCGAAGGCCTGGGCAGCACCCTGCGCGCCGCCGTGCTGCTGTTCCTGCTGCTCAGCGCGGTCACCGGCCTGCTCTATCCGCTGCTGGTCACGGGCGCGGCCCAGGCCCTGCTCCCGCGCCAGGCCAACGGCAGCCTGATCGAGCGCGGCGGCCGCCCCGTGGGCTCGGCCCTCATCGGCCAGGCCTTCACCGAGCCGCGCTATTTCTGGGGCCGGCCCTCGGCCACCGCGCCCGTGCCGTACAACGCCGCGGCCTCGGGCGGCTCCAACCTGGGGCCCACAAGCGAGCCGCTGAAGGACGCCGTGCGCGAGCGCATCGCGGCGCTGCGCGCGGCCGACCCGGACAACAACGCGCCCGTGCCGGTGGACCTGGTCACGGCCTCGGGCAGCGGGCTGGACCCGCACATCAGCCTGGCGGCCGCGCTGTACCAGGCGCCCCGCGTGGCCCGCACGCGCCGCCTGGAGCCGGGCGCCGTGGCGGCGCTGGTGGAACGCCAGGCGCAGCGCCCGCTGATCCCCGGCCTGGGCGAGCCGCGCGTGAACGTGCTTGAGCTCAACCTGGCGCTCGATGCCGCCGCGGCGCCGGTGCGATGATGCGGTCCCCATGAACGACGCACGGCCGCCCGAAGCCGGTCGCACCGCAGCGCGCCGCGCGAAGGTTTTGCCATGAACGATGCCCCGCAGCGACCCGACCCCGACATCCTGCTCGCGCAGGTGCGGGCCGGCGAAGACCGGGCGCGGCGGGGGCGCCTGAAGATCTTCTTCGGCGCCTCGGCCGGCGTGGGCAAGACCTACGCCATGCTGTCGGCCGCCCGCGCCGCCCAGGCCGAGGGCACGCCGGTGACCATCGGCGTGGTGGAAACCCACGGCCGGCCCGAGACCCAGGCCCTCACCCAGGGCCTGCCGCGCCTGCCGCTGCGCGAGGTGGCGCACAAGGGCCACACGCTGCGCGAGTTCGACCTCGACGCCGCGCTGGCCTTCGGCGCCCGGCACCCCGACGGCCTGGTGCTGCTCGACGAGTTCGCGCACAGCAACGCGCCCGGCTCGCGCCACCCCAAGCGCTGGCAGGACGCCGAGGAGCTGCTGGCCACCGGCATCGACGTGTGGACCACGATGAACGTGCAGCACCTCGACAGCCTGAACGACGTGGTCAGCGGCATCACCGGCGTGCGCGTGTGGGAGACCGTGCCCGACCGCCTGTTCGACGAGGCCGACGAGGTCGTCGTCGTCGACCTGCCGCCCGATGAGCTGCTGGAGCGCCTGCACAGCGGCAAGGTGTACCTGCCCACCCGGGAAAGCGGTGGCGACGACCAGCGCGCCGAGCGCGCCGCCGCCCACTTCTTCCGCAAAGGCAACCTGCTGGCCCTGCGCGAGCTGGCCCTGCGCCGCACCGCCGACCGCGTGGACGACGAGGTGCGCGCCTTCCGCCAGGCCGGCGCGGTGCGCCCGGTGTGGCCCAACCGCGAGTCGCTGCTGGCCTGCGTGGGCCCGGGACCGGCGGCCGACAAGGTGGTGCGCTGCGCCGCGCGCATGGCCGCGCAGCTGGACCTGCCCTGGCACGCGGTGCACGTGCAGGCGCTCTCGCGCGAGCCCAGCGCCGCCACGCAAAAGGCGCTGGACCTGGCCGAGTCGCTGGGCGCCAGCGTGAGCAGCTTCAGCGACCGCGACCCGGCCGCCGCGCTGGTGCGCCACGCGCGCGAACACAACCTCAGCCGGTTGGTGCTGGGCCGCGCGCGCCGGCGCCGGCCCTGGTCGCGCCCGCTGGCCGAGCGCATCGCGGCGGTGGCCGGCGACCTGGAGCTGCTGCAGGTGGCCGAGCCGTCCGGCGCGCGCGAACGCGAGGGCGCCGCCCCTGCGGCCGAACCGCCACGCGACCCGCGCTGGCCCGGCTACCTTGCCGCCGGCCTGGCCTGCGCGCTCACCGCCGTGCTGGCCACGCCGCTGATCCCGGTGCTGGAGCTCAGCAACATCGTGATGATCTTCCTGCTCATCGTGGTGGCCATCGCGCTGCGCTACGGCCGCGGCCCGGCGGTGCTGGCGGCCTTCCTGGGCGTGGCGCTGTTCGACTTCTACTTCGTGCCGCCGCGCTTCACGCTCGCGGTGAGCGACGTGCAATACCTCGTCACCTTCGGCGTGATGCTGGTGGTGGCCCTGGCCATCGGCCAGCTCACCGCCGTGCTGCGCCAGCAGGCCGACGCCGCCACGCGGCGCGAGCGGCGCGTGCGCGCGCTGCACGACATGTCGCGCGACCTGTCCGCCGCGCTGCTGCCCGAGCAGGTGGCCGACATCGGCGCGCGCTTCGTGCGGGCCGAATTCGGCATGCCCAGCACCTTGCTCGCGGCCGACCTGAACGACCGGCTGCAGCCCCTGCCCGGCGGGCAGGCGCCAGTGGACATGGCGGTGGCGCAGTGGGCCTTCGAGCGCGGCGAGCCCGCCGGCCGCGGCACCGACACCCTGCCCGCCAGCGCCACGCTGGTGGTGCCGCTGAAGGCACCCATGCGCGTGCGCGGCGCGCTGGTGCTCGACCCCGGCGGCGCGCGCGCGCTGGACACCGAACAGCGCCGGGCGCTGGGGGCCTGCGCCTCGCTGCTGGCCATCTCGCTGGAGCGCATCCACTACATCGAGGTGGCGCAGCACAGCACGGTGCAGATCGAATCGGAGCGGCTGCGCAACTCGCTGCTCGCCGCCATTTCGCACGACCTGCGCACGCCGCTGGCCTCGCTGGTGGGCCTGGGCGAGGCGCTGCGCCTGACGCCGCCGGCGCTGTCGCCCGCGCAGGCCGAGTTGGCCGAGGCCATTGCGCAGTCGGCGCGGCGCATGGCGGCGCTGGTGAACAACCTGCTGGACATGGCGCGCCTGCAGGCCGGCGCCGTGCCGCTGCAGCGCGCCTGGCAACCGCTGGAAGAGGTGGTGGGCAGCGCCCTGGCCGCCTGCGGCGACGCGCTGCACGGCCGCGCGATCCAGGTCGATCTGCCGGCCGACCTGCCGCTGCTGCAGTTCGACGCCGTGCTGATGGAGCGGGTGCTGGTGAACCTGCTGGAGAACGCCGCCAAGTACACGCCGCCCGGCTCCGCCATCCGCCTGTGGGCCGAGGCCGACCCCGAGGCGGTGCGCCTGCGCGTGGACGACCACGGTCCCGGCCTGCCGCGCGGGCAGGAGGCGCGCGTGTTCGAGAAGTTCGAGCGCGGCGCGCGCGAAAGCGCCACGCCCGGCGTCGGCCTGGGCCTGGCCATCGGTCGCGCCATCGTGGAGGCGCACGGCGGGCGCATCGAGGGCCACAACCGCACCCGCGAGGGCCGCGTGGAGGGCGCGCGCATCGAGATCACGCTGCCGCGCGGCACGCCGCCGCCGGCCGACAATCCGCCGCCATGAGCACCGCCCGGCCGCCCGAAGGGGTTCGCACCGCAGCGCGCCGCGCCAAGGTTTCACCATGAGCACCCACGCCCCGCAGATCCTGATCGTCGAGGACGAGAACGACATCCGCCGCTTCGTGCGGCTCACGCTGCAGGCCGAGGGCCATGAGGTGCACGAGGCCGCCACCCTGCAGCGCGGACTGATCGAGGCCGGCACGCGCCGCCCCGACCTGGTGGTGCTGGACCTGGGCCTGCCCGACGGCGACGGCGTGGACCTGATCCGCGACCTGCGGCAGTGGTCGGCGGTGCCGGTGATCGTGCTCTCGGCGCGCAGCGCCGAGGCCAGCAAGATCGAGGCGCTGGACGCGGGCGCCGACGACTACCTCGTCAAGCCCTTCGGCTCGGGCGAGCTGATGGCGCGCGTGCGCGCGCAGCTGCGCCGCCACCGGGCGCAGACGCCGGCCGGCGAATCGGTGCTGCGTTTCGGCGAGGTGGAGATCGACCTGGCGCGCCACCAGGTGCAGCGCGCGGGCGAGCCGCTGCGCCTGACGCCCATCGAATACAAGCTGCTGACCCACCTGGCCAGCCAGCCCGAGCGCGTGGTCACGCACGCCCAGCTGCTGCAGGCCGTCTGGGGCCCCGGCCACCGCGAGGACACGCACTACGTGCGCGTGCACATGGCCAACCTGCGCAAGAAGATCGAGCAGCACCCGGCCATGCCCCGGCACCTGCTCACGGAAACGGGCATCGGCTACCGCTTCGTGCCCTGAGGCCGCGCCCCTTCAGTCCAGCACGTTCACCGCGCGCAGCGGCCGCAACACGCTGGAGGGCGTCATGCCGAAGGTGTGGCGGAACATGCGGCTGAAGTGGGCCGAATCGGCGAAGGCGCCGTCCAGCGCGGCCTCGGTCAGGCTGCCGTCGGGCCGGTAGGCGGCCATGGCGCGGCGCACCTGCGTCCAGATGCGGTAGCTGCGAAAGCTCACGCCCAGCGCCTCGCTGAACAGGTGGTTGAAGCGCGAGGCCGACAGGTGCGCCGCGCGCGCCAGCGCCTCGCGGTCGGGCACGCCCTCGCCCGCTTCGCGCAGGCGCCGCAGGCTGCTCAGCACGCGCGGGTCCACGCTGGCCAGGGGCGGCAGGCCACCCGGCCCCAGCAGCGTGGGCAGATCGAAGCTGTGCAGGCGCTGCTCGGTGTGCCAGCGGATGCGCGCGCGCGGCACCGGCTCGCCGATGACCTGGCCCTGGGCCGCGAACACCCGCCGCAGGCGGCGCACCTCGGGCGCGTCGGGCTCCAGGTACATCAGCGCCACGCGCTCGCCCTGCGGATCGAACACGTGCTCCACGCCGGCGTCGATCAAGGCGCTGTGGCAGCTCTCCTCGCGCCCTTTCGGCAACAGCAGGCGAAAACGCCCCGACAAGCCCAGCAGCAGCACCGGCGCGGCGTGGCGGTGCCAACCGGTGGCGGGGATCTCGCCCAGGTAGAGCGCCTTGTCGGCGCACAGGGTGAGCGCGTTGCCGATCAACACAGCCCAAACCTCCAAGACAGGCGCGCCAGCCGCCCGTACCGTGGCGGCTTCATCCACCCACACCACAGGAGAACGAGTTGTCGATCCGCACCGCCCACCACTGGGCGCTGAACCTGGCCGCGCAGGCCGGCGTCGTCCACACCGCGAAGAGCGGGCTGTCGCATGTGCTCAAGTCTCCTCTGGTGAATCTGAACCGCCGGCTGGCGGGCCTTGCGGCGCGCGAGGTCCGGGTGGCGGGGCACGGCCTGCATTATCTGGAGGGCGGGCGCGGCGAGCCCGTGCTGCTGTTGCACGGCATCTTCGCCGAGAAGGACCATTGGGTGGACCTGGCGCGCCGGCTGACCCCGCACCACCGCGTGGTCGTGCCCGACCTGCCCGGCTTCGGCGCCAGCGAGCGGCACGAGGACCAGCGCTACGGCTACGCCGAGCAGGTGGAGCGGCTGCGCGCCTTCATGGACGCCATCGGCGTGCAGCGCGCGCACGTGGCCGGCAGCTCCATGGGCGGCGCGCTGGGGGCCCTGCTGGCCGGGGAATACCCGGGCCGCGTCGCCTCGCTGGCGTTCATCGGCGCGCCGCACGGACTGCGCTCGCCGCGCCCCAGCGAGACCGACCGGCTGATCGACGCCGGACAGACCCCGCTGATCGCGCACGACGCGGCGGAGTTCGACGCGCTGCTGGCGCGCCTGTTCGGGCAGCGGCCCTGGCTGCCCTGGCCCATCCTGCGCGCCGCGCGCGAGGACGCGATCCGCCGCGCCCCCTCCAACCACCGCCTCTGGCGCGAACACCTGGCCGACCGCTACCTGCTGGAGCAGCGCCTCGCGCGGGTGCCGGCGCCGCTGCTGGTGCTGTGGGGACGGCGCGACCGCGTGTTCCACGTATCGGGCGCGCGCACGCTGCGCTGGCAACGTCCCGATGCGGACATCCAGGTGCTGGACCGTTTGGGACACTTGCCCATGATGGAGGCGCCGCTGACCGTGGCGCAGCGCTACCGCCCCTTCCTGGAACGCCACCGCTGGATGCGCCACCGGACATGACACCGCCCGCCCACGCCCTCGCCCCGCCAGCCGCGCGCGCCGCCGACCGGCTGGCGGCCACCGCCGCCCTGTGGGTGGCCTGCGCCGCCCTCGCCGGCTGCGAGACCGCGCCCCGCGCCGGCGGCCTGACGCGCGCCCAGGTGCTGGACGTGGTGAAGGACCGCCACGGCGTGCGCGACGGCCACCCCGAGCTGTACGCGGCCCTGCGCGCCGGCGTGACCCGGCGCGAACTCGAGGAAGGCCGGCTGTTCGAAGGCGAGTGCGGGCTGCCGGACGCCGCGCAGGCCTCGGGCATGCGCTGGCTCACGGTGACGGTGCTCGCCCCGGCCGGCCTGCGCCTGGCCAGCGGCAGCGTGGTGGACGTGCGCGGGCTGCGCGCGGCCTGGCCGGCCGTGGACGGCGGGGCGGCGCCGCGCTGGCACGGCGTCTATGCGGGCAGCGCCAGCGCGCTGGGCGAGGCCGCGGCCTCCGCCCTGAGCCCCCGGCCCGGTGCGCCCTGCCAGGCGCCGGGCGAGCCGCCCGGCCAGTGGCGCGTGAAGCTGCGCGGGCCGGCACCGGCCTGGGCCTTCGACTTCGCCCAGGCCGGCCTGCGCCGCCTGGACGCCCTGCGCGACAGCGACCTGGCCGCTGGCCGCGTGCTGCGCCTGGGCTGCCAGCTCAAGGTGTTGGACGGCGGCGACTGGTACGCCCCGGTCTGGGTGGCCACCGCCCCCGAGGCGCTGCGGCTGCGGGTGGGCGACGTGGTCCGCCTGCGCGCGGGTGCCGAAGCCGGATCGAAGGACCCGGACCCGCCCGCCGAGGTGCTGGAGCGGCTCGCCGGCGTGGCCGCGCCCGGCGGCCACGCGCTGGTGCGCTGCGGCTAGCCGGCCGTGCCCGGGGTCAGCGCCCTGAGCCGCTGGTGCGCCGGCCCGTTCCGGTCCACCGGCCGGTTCTGCTTGCCTTTGAGGTAGTGCTCGCTGAACACGTCCAGCCAGGCGGCCAGGGCCTCGGCCGCGCGCGCCTCGCCCGCCAGGGCCAGGCACAGGGCCGCCACCTCGGCGGTGCAGAAGTGGTCGGCGCGCGCGGCGCGGCGCAGGCGGTAGTTCGAGGGGTGGTCGGGGTGCAGGCTCAGCACCGGGAAGGGGTCGAGGTAGCGGCTCTTGTTGAACATCTTGCGCGCCTCGGACCAGGTGCCGTCGAGCAGCACGAACAGCGGGCGCCGCGCGGGTGCGCCGGCGGTGGCGGCAGCGGCCGGCGGCGGCGCGGTGATCACGCGCGCCGGGTCCACGAATTCGCCGGGGAACACCACGCAGGGCTGCCACTGCGGGTCGTTCAGCAGGGCGATGAGCGCGGGGTCGATGACCGTGCGCGACCAGGCAAAGGCCCAGGTGTCGGCCACCAGGTCGGCGATCAGCCAGCCGGTGTTGCTGGGCTTGAGCGCCTCGATGTCGCCCATGAGCAGGCAGACGCCGGCGCGCGTGTCCACGCGCGGGCGCAGGTCGCAGATGCAGTAAGGGGAAAAAAGCCGGCAGCGCGCGCAGCGCCCGGGCGCGGAGCCGCGCGCGACGAAGGGCTTGGAGCTGGCGGCCAGGCGCGCGGCGCGCAGGCGGGAGACGGCGTGGGGCATGGGGCAGCGACTGTACCGCCGCCCCGCGCACGGCCGGTTCAGGGGATGAAGTTCAGCCCCTCCGGCAGATCGCCCTGGATAGGCACCTCGAACAGCGGCCCGCCGGCGTCGGGGTCGATCACCGTCGCGCCGTGGCTGGCGAAGAAGACCGCGATCTGGGTCTGCGCCGCCACCGCCAGCGGCGCGGCCGCCGCGATGCCGATGTTGGTGAGGAAGGTGTGCGGGTTCTTGGGGATGCCCGGATTGGCGGCGAAGGCCAGGTCGTTGCGGTAGTAGGTGACGCGGTCTTTGAGCCCGCCCGCGCGCACGATGGCGCTGCTGGTGGGGTTGGGCACGGTCACGTCGCCCTTGGCGAACTGCACGATCACGGGCTTAGCCGCGTGGCCCGCCGGCGGGTCGCGGCGGATCAGCTCGGCGTAGGACACCGGGTTGCCCGACTGCTGCACCCATTGGTTGCGGTCCAGCAGCTCGGCGATGGCCATGGCGCCCGGCACGGTGTTGACCAGCGGCGGCTGGTCGCGCAGCGGGATGTTCTCGTCGAAGTTCAGCGGCACCGGCCGCTCGGGCGTGGGCGGCAGGTTCAGCAGCACCGGCTGGCGCGTGGCCAGGCTCAGGCCGGTGAGGATGCGAAAGGCGGGGCTCAGGCGCGCGATCTCGGTGATGGAGCCGCCCGGCACGTTGGGCACGCCAGCCTTGATGTTGCGCTCCACGCCCAGCAGGATGGTGCCGTAGATGCCGCCGAAGGACTGGCCGGCGTAGTAGATGCGGCCGGGGTCAAGATCGGGCGCGCCGTCGCCGTCGGCGTCGACGCCGACCTCGATCTGGCGCACCAGCTGCATCAGGTCGATCACCGTCTGGCGCAGGCCGTCGCGGCTGCTGACGATGGTCTGCGGCGCGGCGGCGTTCACGCCCTCGGTGCTGTCGATGCTGCCGTTGCCGTCCTGGTCGATGCCGCGCCCGCCAGCGGGGATCTGCACCGGCGCGCCCACGGTGGGCAGCGCATTGAGCGTGCCCAGGGCGCCGCCGCCGTGGCCCACCACGTTGATCGACACCGTGGCGATGCCCTGCGAGGCCAGCACCGAGGCCACCGTCCAGGGCGCGCCGTACATGCTGTCGGTGAAGCCGTGGCCGAAGATCGCCACCGGCCAACCCATGGCCGGCTTGGGTCCGGCGGGCAGGAAGAACTGGGCCGTCAGCGTCTCGCTGCCCAGCAGGCGCGGCGCGCCGGTCAGCGTGTCGGTCGCGGGGATCACCTTGGCGGCGTTCTGGTACGAGGGCGAGTCGAAACGGCCGTAGGCCACCTGGCCCACCGCGCCCGGCACCACCTGCAGGGCCGGCGTGGGCAGGAAGCTGGGCGTGAACGCCGGTGCCGTGCCGGTCTGGCGGTTGAACTGGATGCCCTGCAGCCCCGCCACCGGGAACAGCGCGCGCACGCTGCCGCCGTTGCCCACCATGAAGTTCATGGGCGCGGGCGTGCTGGCCTTGATGCGCCGCTGGATCTTGAGCAGGTCGCCGGTGGCCGACTGCGTGGTGAACAGCGAGGCCGCCACCACGTTGCGACCGCCGCCGCGCGCCATCGGCAGCGCGTCGCGCAACTCGCGCTGCTGCGCATCGCGCCCGTCCAGGAAGCTGGCCGACTTGATCTTCTTGCCGCTGGCGTCGCGCACGCCGTTCGTGATCACCAGCAGGTAGCGCGAGCGCTCCTGCAGCAGCTCGTCGGATTCGAAGGCCAGGGTCTTGCTCGGCGGGTCCCACACCACGCGGTTGATGCCCACCTTCTGGCCGAAGCCGCGCAGGGTGAGCACGTCGCCCAGGTTGACCAGGTAGATGCTGTCGCTGCCCACCGACGCCGGGTCGATGTCGCCCGTGAACGGCACCGTGAAACGCGGCTGGGTGGAAAAGCCGTCCAGCGTGTTGATGACGTCGATGTCGGCGCAGTCGCTGGGCCGCGCGGCGCAGTCGGGCTTGGGCAGGTTCACCCGGCGCAGTGTGGCGTTGCCGAAGTCGGGCACCGTCCAGCGGTTGCTGGGGAAGGGGGCCGCAGTGGCGTCGTAGCGCACGGCCACGCCGTCGGCCAGGGCCAGCACCGGCCACAGGGCCAGCAAAGGAATCCAACGGGTCGAACGCGCGCGAAGCAGGTTCATGGCGTGTCTCCTGGGTGAGCCGCGGGGCGGCTCGGGGGCCGGGTGCTGTTCCGAGCGGCGGTTATAGGCCTGCCGTGGCGCGCGCACCAGGGGGGTCTGGCGTTTTCCCTGAGCCGGGCGTACCGTGGTCTGTCGCCTGCGCGACGCGCCGGACCGCGGAACCTCCGCCGGTCACCCCGCTCCATCCCTGGCCATGGAGATGTCATGTTCAAGACCGTCAAAGACCTGATCGAGCGGCTCACCGGCGAGCTCGCCGCCCCGGCGGACACGCCACTCGACGAGCACACCCTGCAGCTGTCCACCGCCGTGCTGCTGGTCGAGGTGATGCGCGCCGCGCCCGAGGTGCACGAGGGCGAGTACGCCGCCGTGCTGCGCGCCCTGCGCCGCCAGTTCCAGCTCAGCGACGACGAGTTGCAGCGCCTGATCGAGCTGGCCCACGAGACCGCCCGCACCGCCTACGACTACCAGCGCTTCACCCGCCTGCTCAACGAGCGCTTCACGCACGCGCAGAAGGTGACCATGGTGGAGGCCATGTGGGCCGTGGCCTACGCCGACGCCCACCTGGACGTGCACGAGAACGCGGTCATCCGCAAGGTCGCGGGGCTGCTGCACGTCACGCACGGCGAGTACATCGCGGCCAAGCTGCACGCGCAGCACGCGGGACCGCCGTCGGGGCACGACGTGCTGCCGTGAACCCACACAATCTTTGCGGTGGCGCCGCAACCGGTTTACCGGCGCGATACACGGCCTGGGCACGATGAAGGCTCAACAACACCTCCCGAAAGGAGACCGAGATGAAAGCCCGTTCGCTGATCTCCATCGCCGTCGCCACCGCCACGCTCGCCATGAGCACCGCCGCCCTGGCCCGCGACGACCACCGCGGCTTCTCGCGCCATGACGGCCCGCGCGCCGAGCGCCACGTCGATCGGCATGTCCACGACCGCGGCCCCCGTTTCGACCGAGGCCCGCGTTTCGAGCACGGTCCGCGCGACGTGCGCATCGTGAACCGCAACCACTACTACTACGGCCCCGCCCCGCGCTGGCAGCGCGGCCAGTACCTGCCCCGCGAGTACCGCGGCGGCCGCTACATCGTGGTGCAGCACAACCCACGCCTGTACCAGCCGCCGCGCGGCCACCACTGGGTGCAGGTCAATGGCGAATTCCTGCTGATCGCCGCCGCCACCGGCCTGATCGCCCACGCCATCCTCAGCAACTGATCCGGCACTACCATCGCGGCATGAAACGCCGCCACGCCCTCCTCTCCTCCATGGCCGCTTTTGCGGCCATGGGCTTTTTGTCCGCCTGTTCGCGCGAGCCCGATGCCGCGCCGCCGGCCCCACCCATCGACCACAGCCAGGCCTTGCAGGTGCTCGCCGCCGAAGGCAAGGGATTCACCGTGGGCGCCATGATGGCCGCCCAGACCGTTTATGTGCTGTTCGACCCGCAGTGCCCGCACTGCGCCGCGCTGTGGGAGTCGTCGCAGCCCCTGCTGCGCCAGGCGCGCTTCGTCTGGCTGCCTGTGGCCCTGCTCAACGCCAAGAGCCTGCCCCAAGGGGCGGCCATTCTCGGCGCGGCCAACCCGGCCGAGGCCATGGCGACCCACGAGAAAAGCCTGAGCACCGGCCAGGGCGGCATTTCCGCTTCCGCCAGCGTGCCGGCCGAACTGGAAGCCGCCATCAAGCACAACACGGCCCTGCTGACGCGCCTGGGTGCGGAATCGGTGCCCTTCATCGTGGCGCGCGACCCGAAAGGCAATGGCGCCCGCACCGTGGCTGGCGCCATGCCCACGGGGCAGCTGGCCAGCTTCATTGGCCTGGGCGGGCAGTAAAAAAACCGGTCAGGCGGCGAACGTGCGGGCATGGCCGCCAGACGCAACGGATTCTTAATCAATTAGTGCCAAGGGAGTATCTAGAAAGTAGGCCGATCGGCTGAAACTTGGTGAACGCCCGCTACCGCTTTCGGGCGGTGCCCCACCAACTGTTCATCGATCGCTCCATGCCTCGTCCCTTGCTTCCACCGTGGGCCATGGCGGCCCTGGCGGCTCCGCTGGCCATCGCGCCCTGCCGTGCCCAGGCCGATCCCGGCCCAGCGGCCCCCGTCCCGGCCGCCTCCCCGTTCGGCGCTTCGCCCAAGGCGCCCCGGCCCCCGGCGGACGGCAGCCCGGTCATGCCCGACCGGCGACCGGGGCAGGCCAGCCAAGCCCACCCGGCGGTGCAGGCCGGCGGCCTGAGCCTCAACGACTCGGGCGCCCAGTACAGCAGCGAATCGCCCGACACCCGGCTCAACGCCAGCATCGGGCGCGACTGGGGGGGCGGCCGCGGCCTGCGCGGCGGCGTCGACTACGCCCGCCTGCTCAACGACCAGTGGGCCGTGGGCGGCAACTTCATGGCCAGCATCGAGCACCAGGAGGCCGTGCTCAACGGCCTGTACTCGCCCAGCAAGGACCTGCACGTCGGCCTGTCGCTGGGCTGGCTGCGCGACACCGACACCTACCCGTTCTATTCCGGCCCCGCCGACGTGTCGGTCGACCAGGCCTCGGCGCTGGCGCGCGTGATTAAACGCTTCGATGAAGGTGCCTGGCTCACGCAGCTCAACGGCAGCGTCTACATGGCCCGCGCGCGCAAGCCCGACGTGCCCGACGCGGTGATGGTGGAGGAATCGCCCACGCTCATCCGCTTCCTCGTCGACCCGCGCGAAATCGCGCCCGGCCGCCTGCAGGGCTTCAACGTGGGCATGGGCCTGCGCCCCTGGGCCAACGCCGAGCTCAAGCTCTCGCTGGGCCGCGAAACCCTGCGCTACCACTTCCAGGACGGCTCGGGCGAAAAGGACAGCCGCACCACCGCGGGCCTGGGCTATACCCATTCCCTGCCAGGCTGCTGGCAGTTGGAGGGCAACGCCAACACCGGCGTGGCGGGCGATCGCCTCTCGTTCGGCGTGCGCCACGGCATGTGGAACGTGGCGCTGGCACGCGACGGCGGTGCCCCGGGCATGAAGGCCCGCACCAGCCTGGTGGTCGGCGTGGACGTTCCACTGGGCAGCAACCCCACGGCGCGCTGCGCGGCCGGCACGGGCCTGCGCCAGACGCGCGATGTGCGCCGCCTCGACGAGGTCTTTCAGCGCCCGCGCGAACTGCCCTCGCGCGCGCTCGCCAAGGTCGACCTGACGGCCGTTCCCCTCGTGCTGTCCGTGGTCGTGGTGATGGCCGACGCCTCGCTCACCCTGGTCAGCTTCAACGCCGTGGGGTTCTGACATGCGCCTCGTCCCTCGCTTCGTTCCCTGGTTCGCGCGGCCGCTCGTCCAGGGCCTTCTCCAGCGGCCCTGGCGGTGGCTGCTGCTGCTCCTGCTCGCCTCCCCCTTCGCGTGGGCCGCGGGCGTGAGCATCAACCACCTCACGATCACCAACGTCCAGC
>NZ_MKSS01000105.1:0-16507 GCF_001897365.1 Hydrogenophaga sp. 70-12 | reverse complement strand
GGAGGAGTCGCAGCGACTGAGCGAGAGCGGGCGCGAGATGTTCCTGCGCATTTCGCGCTCGGCGCGCAACATGGGGCAGATGATCACCGACATGCTGGAGCTGCTGCGCGTGGTGCAGGTGGAACTGGAGCCCCGGCCGTTGGACATGACCGCGCTGGCCCACGCCGTGGCCGAGTCGCTGGGGCCGCAGGCGCCGCAGCTGCCCATCGAGGTGGGCGAGCTGCCCGAGGCCCTGGGCGATGCCACCCTCCTGCGTCAGGTGCTGAGCAACCTGGTGGACAACGCCATGAAGTACTCGCGCCAGCAGGCGGAGCCGCGCGTGTGGCTGGGCCATGACCCAGCCCTGCACGCCTACTTCGTGCGCGACAACGGCATGGGCTTCGACATGGCGCGCGCGGCCAAGCTGTTCGGCCTGTTCCAGCGCCTGCACGCCAACAGCGAGGTGCCGGGCATGGGGGTCGGGTTGGCCATCGTCCAGCGCATCGTCGAGCGGCACGGCGGCCGTGTCTGGGCCGAATCGGCGCCGGGGCAGGGCGCCACGTTCTGGTTCAGCCTGCCCCGGGCCTGAGGCTCACTCGCGCTCGGCGGGGTCCTCGGTGTCCGGCGCCGCGTCCGCCTCGGGGGCGGCGGGCTTGCCCACCGTCTTGCGCGCCGCCGCGCGGGCCTGGCGCACCGCGGCCTTGTCGCCCGCGCTGGCGAACTTGCTGTACTTGCCCGTCAGGGCCACCAGTTGGCCATAGACCCGGGGGTTGGCTGCCAGGCATTCCTTCTGCTCCAGGAAGTCCGGCTCGCCGGTGAAGTTGCCGATCAGGCCGCCGGCCTCGGTCACCAGCAGCGCGCCCGCCGCCACGTCCCAGGGCGACAGGCCCATCTCGAAGAAGCCGTCGGAAAAGCCGGCGGCCACGTAGGCCAGGTCCAGCGCGGCCGAGCCCGGGCGGCGCACGCCAGCCACCTTGGGCATGACCTCGCCCAGCATCTGCATGTAGGTCTGGAAGGCGTCGCCCGGGCGGAACGGGAAGCCCGTGGACAGCAGGCAGTCGCGCAGCGAGGTGCGCTTGGCCACGCGGATGCGGCGCTCGTTCAGGTAGGCGCCGCGCCCCCGCGTGGCGCAGAACAGGTCGTTTCGGGAGGGGTCGTACACCACGGCCTGCTCGATGCGGTTGCCCACCATGAGCGCGATGCTCACGCAGTAGACGGGAAAGCCGTGGATGAAGTTGGTGGTGCCGTCCAGCGGATCGATGATCCACACGTGGTCCTTTTCGCGGCCCTTGCCGGGCTGCTGGCCGGACTCCTCGGCCCAGATTCCGTGGCCGGGGTAGGCGGTTTTCAGGGTCTCGATGATCGCGGCCTCGGCCGCGTGGTCGATCTCGGTGACGAAATCGTTGGTCTGCTTGGCCGTCACCCGCACGGCTTCAACGTCGAGCGCGGCGCGGTTGATGATGGCGCCGGCGGCGCGCGCGGCCTTGATGGCCACGTTG
The DNA here is from genome assembly GCF_001897365.1 of Hydrogenophaga sp. 70-12. NCBI lineage: Bacteria > Pseudomonadati > Pseudomonadota > Betaproteobacteria > Burkholderiales > Comamonadaceae > Hydrogenophaga > Hydrogenophaga sp. 70-12. The sequence goes on along the minus strand of NZ_MKSS01000105.1, from coordinate 15,029 downwards.
AGCATGGGGTGGTAGCTGGACGACATGGATTGTGACCTTCGCGCCGGGGCGCAACGGTGAAGAGCAGGGGGTGGGGGCGCGCCGGGCCCGGCGATGCGGGCGGCGACAATGGCGGGCGATTTTACTAGGCCGGCGCCCAACGCCGTTCCCCGCATGAAAACCCGCTTCGTCCTGATCGAAACCAGCCACGCCGGCAACGTCGGCGGCGCCGCGCGCGCCCTCAAGGTCATGGGCTTCGACGAACTGGTGCTGGTGCGCCCGCGCTGGTCCAACGTGCTGCGCAAGGAGGAGACCATCCAGCGCGCCAGCGGCGCCACCGACGTGCTGGCCAAGACGCGCGTGGTCGACACGCTGGACGAAGCCCTGGACGGCATCACCCACCTGTGCGCCACCGCCATGACGCCGCGCGACTTCGGCCCGCCCACGCGGGCCCCGCGCGAGCACTTCGCCGCCCTGTTGGCCGAGCCCGCGCCGCCGTCCGGCGTGGCCTTCCTGTTCGGCAGCGAGCGCTTCGGCATGGCCAACGAGGACGTCTACCGTTGCCACGCGGCCCTGTCCATTCCCACCGCGCCGGGCTATGGCTCGCTCAACCTGGCGGCCGCGGTGCAGCTCATCGCCTACGACTGGCGCCAGGCCCTGGGGGGCTTCGCGGTCGACTCGCCCGTGGCCGCGCGCCCGGGAGCCGACGCGGCGGCCGTGGCCGGCATGCTGGAGCACCTGCAGCAGGCCCTGGTGGCGGTGGACTTCCTGGACCCGGCCGCGCCCAAGAAGCTGATGCCGCGCCTGCAACAACTCTTCAACCGCGCGCAACCCACCGACGAAGAAGTCCACATTCTTCGCGGTGTTGCCCGCGCCATGCTGCAGACCGCCGAGCGCGCGAAACGCTAGACTGCACGGCCCTGATACAGCCCGTCTCATGTTCGACCGCCTCCGCTCCGACGTCCAATGCATCCTTGAGCGCGACCCGGCCGCGCGCAGCACCTTCGAAGTGCTGACGTGTTACCCGGGCCTGCACGCCGTGGTGCTGCACCGCCTGGCGCATGGCTGCTGGAACCGTGGCTTCAAGTGGCTGGGGCGCTTCATCTCGCACCTGGGCCGCTTCTTCACCGGCATCGAAATCCACCCGGGCGCGAAGATCGGCGAGCGGGTGTTCTTCGACCACGCCATGGGCACGGTGGTGGGCGAGACGGCCGAGATCGGCGACGGCTGCACCATCTACCAGGGCGTCACCCTGGGCGGCACCTCGCTGTACAAGGGCACCAAGCGCCACCCCACGCTGGGCCGCGACGTGGTGGTGAGCGCGGGCGCCAAGGTGCTGGGTGGCTTCGAGGTCGGCGACGGCGCCAAGATCGGCAGCAACGCGGTGGTGATCAAGCCCGTGCCCGCGGGCGCCACGGCCGTGGGCATTCCGGCCCGCATCATCCCCAGCAAGAAGGGCGAGAGCGCCGACGTGACCGAAGACGCCAAGCCCAAGTTCTCGGCCTACGGCATCACCCAGGAAGACGACCCGCTGTCGCAGGCCATGCGCAGCCTGATCGACAGCACCGCCAGCCAGGAGCACCAGATCGCGCTGCTGTGGCAGGCGATCGAGAAACTGGCCGAGGCGCGCGAGCGCGACTGCGTGCCCCGGGACGCCCAGCGCGAAGAGCACTTCCAGGCCGACAAGCTCAACCAGCTGGTGGGCAAGTGAGGTCCTGAGCCTGTGGCGCCGCGGCACCGGTATTTGCCGGGCCGCAGCCACCGTTCCCGGGGGGAAGACGGCCGTCCGGCCGGCGAAGGGGGGTCAGTGGTGGTGGCCGTGCGCGCCGTGCGCGTGGCCGTGCTGGATTTCCTCGGGCGAGGCCGCGCGCACGTCCAGCACCTTCAGGGTGATGGTCAGGTCTTCGCCCGCGAGCGGGTGGTTGCCGTCGAGGTGCACGGTGTCACCCTTGATCTTCTTGACGGTGAACAGGTGGCGCCGGCCCTGCTCGTCGGAGCCTTCCAGCTGGCCGCCGACCTTGATGCCGGGCGGGAACTGCGTCTTCGGGATGCTGGTGACCAGGGATTCGTCGCGTTCGCCGAAGGCCAGCGAGGGCTGCAGGGTGACGGTGGTGCCGAAGCCCTTTTCCTGTCCCTCCAGCGCCACCTCGATGCCGTGCAGCGTGTTGCCGTAGCCGCCGTGCAGGTAGGCGCGCGCGGTCTTGCCTTCGTCCAGCACCTTGCCTTGGGCGTTCTGGATGCGCGCGGTGACGGTGACGACGGTGTCTTTTTCGATTTTCATGGCGGGTTCCTCGGGTGGTGGCTTCAGCGGGCGGGGCGCACCGCGTTCTTCGGGCGCCAGGCCTTGATCACTTCGTCGTGCGTTTCGATGTACGGGCCGCCGATGAGGTCGATGCAGTAGGGCACGGCCGAGAAGATGCCGTTGACGCGCACCGAGCCGTCGGCGTTCTTCGCGCCTTCCAGCGTTTCGGCGATGGCCTTGGGCTGGCCGGGCAGGTTGATGATCAGCGATTCGTCGCGGATGACGGCGACCTGGCGCGAGAGGATGGCCGTGGGCACGAAGGCCAGGCTCACCTGGCGCATCTGCTCGCCGAAGCCCGGCATCTCCTTGTGCGCCACGGCCAGCGTGGCCTCGGGCGTCACGTCGCGCTTGGCCGGGCCGGTGCCGCCGGTGGTGAGCACCAGCGCGCAGCCCAGGTCCACCAGCTCGATGAGCGTCTCGCTGATACGCGCCTGTTCGTCGGGGATGAGGCGGGCCTCGAAAGTGATGGGGTTCTTCAGTGCGCGCGTCAGCCAGTCCTGCAGCGCGGGCAGGCCCTGGTCCTGGTAGACGCCGCTGCTGGCGCGGTCGCTGATGGAGACGATGCCGATGCGCACCGGGTCGTGCGCGGGAGAGGGTTCGCTCATGCTGGGTCGCCGGGTTCGTCGCCTTCGCCGCGCGCCAGCGCGGCCTTGACGTGTTGGAAGATCTCTCGGTAGGCCTTGCCATGGCGCTGCGCCTCGCCGGGCCGTTCCTTCACGGCCTGCGCGTCCTTGCGGGCCTGGCGGATGAGGGTGCGCAGCTGCTGCACGTCGGCCCCGGCGTCCTGGGCCAGCCAGTCGGTGAGGGCGCCGTCGTCGGCGATCAGGCGGTCGCGCCACTGTTCGGCCTGGTGCAGCTGCAGCGTGGCCTCGGCCGAGGGCCGCTGCTGCTCCTCGATGGCGGCCTCGATGGCGGCGATGGTCTCGTCGGGCAGCTTGCGCATGAGCTTGCCGATGTACTGCATCTGCCGGCGCCGGCCCTCGAAGTTGGTGATGCGCCGCGCCTCGGCCAGCGAATCGACCAGGCGGTCGTCCAGGCCCAGGCGGTTGAACAGGTCGCCGCGCAGCGTGAGCAGCTGCTCGCCCAGGTTCTGCAGGCGATCGCTGAGCTTCTTCAGGTCGGTCTTGCTCAGTTCGCCGCCCTTGGCGTCGCGCTTGAGCTCCTGGTCGAGCTCGCTGCCCTCGGCAACAAAGTGGCCGCGAACGAAATAGCCTCGGGTGGGTTTGCGCGACATGGGGAAGGGATGGGGCTTGTGCGGGGCGGCGGACGTCTCGCAAAGGGGCCCGTATCATAGCGGCCGCCATGTCCAAGACCGCCTCGAACACCCCCTTGCCCGGATTCCAGTACAGCCGCCACCAGTTCGAGGAACTGGTCGATCTGGCCCTGGGCCACGCCAAATCCCTGGGCGCGGCCGACGCCGCGGCCGAAGTTTCCGAGGGCGCGGGCCTGAGCGTGTCGGTGCGCAAGGGCGAGCTGGAAAACGTCGAGCGCAACCGCGACAAGTCCCTGGGCGTCACGGTTTACCTGGGCCGCCGCCGCGGCAACGCCAGCACCTCCGACTTCTCCGCCGCCGCCGTGCGCCAGACCGTACAGGCCGCCTACGACATCGCCCGCTTCACCGCCGAAGACCCCGTGGCGGGCCTGCCCGACGCGCAGGACGTGGCCTCTCGGGCCGACCGCGCGCGCGACCTGGACCTCTTCCACCCCTGGGCCGTCACCTCGGAGCAGGCCGCCGAACTGGCCCTGGCCTGCGAGGCCGCGGCCTTTGCCACCAGCAAGAAGATCACCAACAGCGAAGGCGCCAGCGTCTCGGCGCAGCAGTCGCACTTCTTCGGCGCGCACCTGCGTGGCGGCGAGCGCGGCGGCGACGGCACCTTCAGCGGCGGCTACGCCAGCTCGCGCCACAGCCTGTCGGTGGCGCCCATCGCCGGCAAGGGCGCGCAGATGCAGCGCGACTACTGGTACAGCTCCATGCGCGCGCCGCAGGACCTGGCCACGCCCGAGGCCGTGGGCCGTTACGCCGCCGAGCGCGCGCTCTCGCGCCTGCGCGCGCGAAAGATCGCCACCACCGAGTGCCCGGTGCTGTTCGAATCGCCCCTGGCCGCCGGCCTGCTGGGCGCCTATGTGCAGGCCACCAGCGGCGGCGCGCTGTACCGCAAGACCAGCTTCCTGGCCGACAGCCTGGGCAAGCCGGCCATGGCCGCTCACCTGGACATCGACGAGGACCCCTTCGTGCGCGGCGGCAAGGGCAGCTCGCCGTTCGACGACGAGGGCGTGCGCACCGCGCCCCGCCGCGTGGTCGAGGGGGGTGTGGTGCAGGGCTATTTCCTGTCCACCTACTCGGCGCGCAAGCTGGGCATGCGCACCACCGGCAACGCGGGCGGGTCGCACAACCTCACGCTGACCAGCCGGCGCACGAAGGCGGGCGACGACCTCGACGCCATGCTCAGGAAGCTGGGCCGTGGCCTGTTCGTCACCGAGCTCATGGGCCAGGGCGTCAACCCCGTCACGGGCGACTACTCGCGCGGCGCCGCGGGCTACTGGGTCGAGGACGGCGTGATCGCCTACCCGGTGCAGGAGATCACCATCGCCGGCAACCTCAAGGACATGCTCATGGGCGTCGAGGCCGTGGGCGCGGACGCCTACAACTACGGCGCCAAGACGGTGGGATCGGTGCTGGTGAACCGCATGAAGGTCGCCGGCAGTTGATGCCAGCGGCGGCGGGCGCCGCCTGGGCGCCGCGCCCGCGGCTTATCCCGCCAGCGCCGCCTTCACCGCCGCCGACACCTGCCCCATGTCGGCCTTGCCCGCCAGGCGCGTTTTCACCGCGCCCATGACCTTGCCCATGTCGCCCGGTCCCTTGGCGCCCAGTTCCGCCACGATGGCCTTTACCTCGGCCGCCACGGCCTCGGCCGACAGGCGCTCGGGCAGGTAGGCCTGCAGCACGGTCAGCTCGGCGGCTTCCTTGGCCGCCAGGTCGGGGCGATTGCCCTGTTCGAAGGCGGCGATGGAGTCCTTGCGCTGCTTGACCATCTTGTCGATCACGCCCACCACGGCGGCGTCGTCGAGTTCGATGCGCTCGTCCACTTCCTTCTGCTTGATCGCCGCCGTCAGCAGGCGGATGGTGGCCAGGCGCTCGGTTTCCTTGGCGCGCATGGCGGCTTTCATGTCGTCGGTGATGCGGGCTTTGAGGCTCATGGTGTCGCTCCGGTGGCGCTGCCGGCAGGCGCAGCGCAGGAAAGAGGGAAGGGGAAACGAAAAAGCCCGCTCTAGCGTCCTGGAGCGGGCTTTCGGTGCCGGACGGACCGGCTTCGTTCAGTACAGCTTCTTGGGCAGCTGCATGGAACGAACGCGCTTGAAATGGCGCTTGACCGCGGCGGCTTTCTTGCGCTTGCGCTCGGCGGTGGGCTTCTCGTAGAACTCGCGGGCGCGGAGGTCGGTCAGCAGGCCGAGTTTTTCAATGGTGCGCTTGAAGCGACGCAGAGCCACGTCGAAGGGCTCGTTGTCTTTGACACGGATGGTGGTCATGTATCGATCGATTCCTGAATATGCGGCCAGAGGATGGCGGGGAAGATCAGGCCCGGCCTTCTTGGCTGCGAGGTGTCCCGTCTGAAACTAGTATTGGCCGACGGGAATTTGCCAGCAAAGCCCGCGATTATAGACGTTTCTACAGCGCTCGCTACCCGGGTCGACCCGCCGCCGGGCCGTCTCCAGGCCGATCAGCCCCCGCGGGCGGGCAGCGACCCGCGCAGCGGTGGGGCGTGGGGGCCCACGCTCAGAGCGCCTGGGCGCAGGCGTGGGCCGAGGCCCAGGCCCACTGGAAGTTGTACCCGCCGAGCCAGCCGGTCACGTCCACCACCTCGCCGATGAAGAACAGCCCGGCCTGGCGCGATTCCAGGGTCTGCTGGGACAGCTCGTGGGTGTCCACCCCGCCGCGCATGACCTCGGCCTTGCGCCAGCCCTCGGTGCCGGTGGGCACCAGCTCCCAGCGCTGCAGGCGCTCGGCCAGGCGGGCCAGGGCGCGGTCGGCGGTTTCCATCACGGGGCGCTGCCAGTCGCCGTCCTGGGCGGCCCAGGCGTCGGCCAGGCGGGCGGGCACCCACTGGGCCAGTTCGTTGGCCAGCCGCTTGCGCGATCGGCGCTTGGCTTCGCTCAGGGCCGCGCCCAGGTCGGTGTCGGGCGCCAGGTTCAGGCGGATCGGCGCACCGGCCTGCCAGTAGCTGGAGATCTGCAGCACCGCCGGGCCCGACAGGCCGCGGTGGGTGAAGAGCAGGTCTTCGTCGAAGGCCATGCGGTCTTTCTTGCCGCCGGTCTCGATGCGCACCGGCAGCGCGAGCCCGGCCAGGCCCGCGTAGGGCGCCCAGGCGGCGCCGTCGAAGGTCAGCGGCACCAGGGCGGGGCGCGGTTCGACCACGCGCAGCCCGAACTGGGCCGCCAGGCGCAGGCCGAAGTCGCTGGCGCCGATCTGCGGGACGGGCAGGCCACCGGTGGCCACCACCAGCTTCGGGGCACGCACCGGGCCGCGGTCGGTGTCCAGCGCGTAGGCGCCGTCGCCGTCCTGCCGCACGGCCCGCACGGCGCAGGGCTGCCAGCGGTCGACGCCGCCGGCCTCGCACTCGCGCAGCAGCACCTGGATCAGGTCGTCGGCCGAGCGGTCGCAGAACAGCTGGCCCCTGTGCTTTTCGTGCCAGGCGACGCCGTGGCGCTGCAGCAGGCCGATGAAGTCGGTGGGGGTGTAGCGCGAGAGCGCCGAGCGGCAGAAGTTCGGGTTCTCGCCCACGAAGTGCTTCTGCGGCGCGCGCGGGTCGAGGTCGCGGTTGGTGAAGTTGGCGCGCCCGCCGCCGGAGATGCGGATCTTCTCGGCGATCTTGGGGCTGTGGTCGATCAGCAGCACGCGCCGCCCGCGCTGGCCGGCGATGCCGGCGCAGAACAGGCCGGCGGCGCCGGCGCCGACGATGATGGCGTCGAAGGTTTGCACGCGCGGCAGTGTAGCCAGCGCGCGCGGCGCTTCCCGCGCTTCAGGCGGCGCGGCTGGCCGGCTCGGGCCGCGCCAGCGAGGCCAGGCCGCGCAGCACGTCGCCCACCACGATCACCGAGGGGCTGCCCAGGCCCTCGCGCCGCAGGCAGCCGCACAGGTCGTCCAGGGTGCCGATCGCGTGGCGCTGCTGCGGCAGGCTGGCGTGCTGCACCACCGCCAGCGGCGTGTCGCCCGGCAGGCCGGCGAGCAGGCCTTGCTCGATCTGCGCCGCGCCGCTCACGCCCATGTAGATGACCAGGGTGAGCTTGGCGTCGCGCGCGGTGGCGGCCAGGGCGGGCCAATCGGTGCCGGCGTCGCCGGGCTTGGCGTGGCCGGTGATGAAGACCACGCCGTGCGCGTGATCGCGGTGCGTGAGCGGCACGCCCAGCGCGGTGACCGCCGCCAGCCCCGAGGTGATGCCGTTGACCACGCGCACCGCGACGCCCTCGGCCTGCAGGTGCTCGATCTCCTCGCCGCCGCGGCCGAAGACGAAGGGGTCGCCGCCCTTGAGGCGCACCACCACCTCGCCCTCGCGCGCGGCCATCAGCATGAGCTTGTCGATGAAGGCCTGCGGTGTGCTGCGGCAGCCGCCGCGCTTGCCCACGCGCACGATGCGCGCCTGCGGGCTGGCGTGTTCCAGCACCGCTTCGTTGACGAGGTCGTCCACCAGCAGCACGGTGGCCGCGCCGATGGCGCGCACCGCCTTGAGCGTGAGCAGTTCCGGGTCGCCCGGGCCGGCGCCCACGAGCGTGACGGTGCCGGGCAGGAAATCAGGCGGTGGTGCGTTCATCGGCGTGGATCTCGGCAAGGATGCAGTCGGCCTGGCGCGCGATGGGCGCGGGCAGGGGGGCCTGGCCGTCGAGCACGGCGCGGGTGTAGGCGGCGGTGGCGGCCGGGTCGATGGCCGGCAGCTCGGGCAGTTGCGCGAGCGGGCCGTCCTGGGCGGCGATGCGCTCGATGCGCTGGCCGTCGCGCAACGCCTCGATGCGCGGCTGGCGGCGGGCGTCGGCCACGGGCTCGCCCTCGGTGCCGCGCAGCAGCAGCGCGTGCGCGCCGGTGAGCGCGAAGGTGGCGGCCATGCTGACGACGTATTCGGGGTGGGTGTGGCTGCCCACGATCAGCGCGGGCCCGTGCACCGGGTTCATGAGTTTGACCAGGCTGTGGCCCGGGTTGCGCAGGCCCACGCTGCGGCGCACGTCCAGCAGGCGCTTGAGGCCGGGCAGCAGGGCCTCGGTGGGCACGAAGGCGCAGGCGCCGGGCGCGATGGCCTGGGCCGGCGCGGCCGGCGCCACGCCCAGCGCGGCGAACACCGCCTCGGCGGTGACCCGCCGGTCTTCGGTGGCGGTGCCGTGCACCAGCACCGCCGCGCCCCGGCGCGCCAGCAGTAGGGCCAGCAGCGGCGTGAGCAGCGGCAGCTTGCGCGCGCCGTTGTAGCTGGGCAGCACCACGATGGGCCGGCTGTTGCCCGGCACGCGGCGCAGGCGCGCGTGCGTGGCGTCGAGGAAGCCGGCCATCTCCTCGGGCGTTTCGCCCTTGATGCGCATGGCCAGGCAGAAGCCGCCCAGTTCGAGGTCGCTCACGGCCCCGTCGAGCACCTGGCCCATCAGGTCGGCGGCCTGCGCGCGCGTCAGCGCCCGCGCGCCGTCTTTGCCGCGGCCGATCTCCTTGATGTACTGGCTGATGCCCATGGTCGGGGGATTGTCTGGCAGGCTTGATGACTTGTCGTTATATGAAGGCCTTCCATGCCCAGAGCAGGAATCAGGCCGGCGCGGTGTCGCGCTCGCGCACCAGGCGACGCAGCTCGGGCAGGCAGGAGCCGCATTGGGTGCCGCAGCGCAGTTGGGTCTGCAGCTGGGCCAGGCGTTCCTCGTCGTTGCCCGGGGTGTCGCCCATGCGCGCCAGGCAGGCGCGGATGGCGCTGTCGCTGACGTTGAGGCAGGTGCAGACCTGCCGCCCGCGCGGGGCCTCGGCCACCGGGGCGTGGCCGCCGGGCATCAGCAGGCGCCGGCCGTAGGCGTCGGCGGGCCGGTCGTCCTGCAGCAGGGGCTTGAGCCAGGCCTCGGCGCGGGTGTCGCCGGCCAGCAGCACGGCGTCCAGCCGCTGGCCCTGGTCGTCCGTGCGGCGCAGGCGCGCGGCGCGGCGCTGGCCCAGGCGGCGGTCGGCATAGCGCAGGGTCTCGGGCGTGTCCAGGCCCAGCAGGGTTTCCAGGCGGTCCAGCAGCGCGGGCGGCGCCGGCCCGTGCGCGGCGGCGCGAAACAGCAGGCCGGTGCGCTCCCGTCCGAAGGGCACGCAGCTGGCGAACGGGAATTCGGCCATCAGGGCGCGCAGCGTGGCCTGCGTGGCCAGGGCGCGTTCCTCGGGCAGCCAGGCCAGGGCCAGCAGGGTCCAGGGCAGTTCGGCCTTGAGTACCTTCACCGCCGCGTGCTTGAGCTCGGGCTGCTGGGAGCCGGGGCAGCGGGCCGAGGTGGTGAGGGCGTTGACGCCGGCCAGCGGCTCGCCGGCGCTGCTGCGCCCGCCCAGGTACTCGGGGCCCCAGTGCATGGCGATGAAGGCCTGGGCCGGCGCGACCTGCCCGCTGGCCTGGGCGGGCAGCACGAGGCTGCCGCGCCGGCTGGTGACGTGCACCAGCTCGCCGTCGCGCAAGGCCAGGCGCTGCATGTCGCCCGCGTTCAGCTGCACGGCCGGCTCGGCCACGTGGCCGAACAGGCGGCCCAGGGTGCCGGTGCGGCCCATGCCGTGCCACTGGTCGCGCAGGCGGCCGGTGGTGAGCGAGAAGGGGTAGCGCGGTTCGCGTGGCTCGGCCAGCGGCCGGTGGGGCAGGGCGGCGAAGCGGGCGCGGCCGTCGGGGGTGGGGAAGACGCCGTCGCCGTAGAGGCGCGCCTTTCCTTGCGTGTCGCCTTCGCGCAGCGGCCACTGTTGGGGGCCGTCCCGGTCGAGCTGGGCGTAGCTCAGGCCGGTGATGTCCAGGTCGCGCCCGCGCGTGGACTCGCGGTGCTCCCGCCAGAGGGCTTCGGGCGTCTCGTGGGGAAAGAGCGCATGGCCCGGGCGCAGGCGGCGGGCGAAGTCGACCACGATGCGCCAGTCGTGTCGCGCCTCGCCGGGCGGCGGCACGGCCGCGCGCACGCGGCTGATGCGCCGCTCGCTGTTGGTGACGGTGCCGTCCTTCTCGCCCCAGGTGGTGGCGGGCAGCAGCAGGTCGGCGAAGCCGGCGGTGGCGGTGGTGGCGAAGGCCTCTTGCAGCACCACGAACTCGGCGCGCTGCAGGGCGCGGCGCACGGTGCGCTGGTCGGGCATGGACTGCGCCGGGTTGGTGCACGCGATCCACAGGGCTTTCACGGCGCCGTCGGCGGCGGCCTCGAACAGCTCCACGGCGCTGAGCCCGGGTTTTTCCGGCACCGAGGGAATGCCCCACAGCGCGGCCACCTCGGCGCGGTGCGCGGGGTTGGCCAGGTCGCGGTGCGCCGAGAGCAGGTTGGCCAGGCCGCCCACCTCGCGCCCGCCCATGGCGTTGGGCTGGCCCGTCAGGCTGAACGGCCCGGCGCCCGGCCGGCCGATCTGGCCGGTGGCCAGGTGCAGGTTGATCAGGCCGGCGTTCTTGGCGGTGCCGCTGCTGCTCTGGTTGAGGCCCTGGCAGTACAGGCTGAGCGTGGCGCCGCGGGCTTGCGGGTCGCCGCTGGCGCCGGTGGCGAACCAGCGCGCGGCGGTGATCAGGTCGTGCACCTCCAGGCCGCAGGCCTGGGCCACGCGCGCCGGCGTGCAGTCGCGCACCAGGGCCTCCAGGGCCTCGAAGCCGCGCGTGTGGGCCGCGATGTAGGCGGTGTCGGTCCAGCCTTCCCGCAGCATGAGGTGCAGCAGGCCGTGGAACAGCAGCGTGTCGCTGCCGGGCTGCAGCGGCAGGTGCAGGTCGGCCGCCTCGGCGGTGTCGGTGCGGCGCGGGTCGGCCACGATCAGCTTCATGCCGGGGCGCGCGCGGCGCGCGTCTTCCAGGCGGCGGAACAGCACCGGGTGCGCGTAGGCGGTGTTGCTGCCGGCGATGAACACGCAGCCGGCGTGGTCCAGGTCCTCGTAGCAGGTCGGTGGCGCGTCGGCGCCCAGGGTGAGCTTGTAGCCGGCGACGGCGCTGCTCATGCACAGGCGCGAGTTGGTGTCGATGTTGTTGGTGCCGATCAGCCCCTTGGCGAGCTTGTTGAAGGCGTAGTAGTCCTCGGTGAGCAGCTGGCCGCTGATGTAGAAGCCCACCGCGTCGGGGCCGTGCGTGGCGATGGCGCCGTTGAAGCGGCGCGCGGCCAGATCCAAGGCCTCGTCCCAGGTGGTGCGCTGCGGCGCGGCGCCGCGCGCGGCACGGACCTGGGGGTGCAGCAGGCGCGTCTGGCGTGCCACGTGGGGGGCGGCGGTGAGGTGCAGGGTCTGGCCCTTGCTGCACAGGCGCCCGGCGTTGGCCGGGTGCGCGGGGTCGCCGCGCACGCCGGTGATGCGATCGCCCTCGCTGTCGATGAGCACCCCGCAGCCCACGCCGCAGTAGGGGCAGGTGGAACGGGTTTCGGTCATGCGCTCTCGCGGCGCCGCGTGGGTGGGCCGGCCACGGGCCGGGTGAGGTCGGTGGCGTGCGTGGCGAGTTCGCCCGCGTCCAGGTGCACCAGGCCGTCGGCCACGCGCACCGCGAAGCGCGGCGTGCAGCCCTCGTCGGGCGCCTGGGCGCAGCCGTCGGCCAGGCCGATGGTCCAGTTGTGCAGCGGGCAGGCCACGCGCTGGTCGAACACGATGCCCTGGCTCAGCGGGCCACCCTTGTGCGGGCAGCGGTCGAGCAGGGCGAACACGCCGCCCTCGGCGTTGCGGAACACGGCCACGTCCAGGCCCACGGGGCGGCGCACGGTGCGCGAGCCCAGCACGGGGATGTCTTCGACGCGGCACACGGGCGTCCATGGGGCGGGAAGGCTCATGCGGCGCTCCCTTCAACGGCCGTGGGCTCAATGGGAATGAACTGGCGCGTGTCCAGCGCGGCCTTCTCGTGCTCGAACCAGGGGTCGGGCTCGCCGTCGAGCGCGGCCTGCAGCTGCGCCCACAGCGCCTTGCGGCCCTCGGCGTCGTCGAGGATGCGCCGCCTGACGTGGTCGATGCCCACGCGCGCCACGTAGTGCACGGTGCGCTCCAGGTACCAGCCCTCCAGGCGGTAGAGCTGCATGAAGGCGCCGGTGTATTCCAGCACTTCCTCGGCGGTCTTGAGCTTGACCAGGAACTGCGCCACCTCGGTCTTGATGCCACCGTTGCCCGCGATGACCATCTCCCAGCCCGAGTCCACGCCGATGATGCCCACGTCCTTGATGCCGGCCTCGGCGCAGTTGCGTGGGCAGCCGCTGACGGCGAACTTCACCTTGTGCGGCGCGTACATGCGCCACATGGCGCGCTCCAGGTCCTTGCCCATCTGCGTGCTGTCCTGCGTGCCCATGCGGCACCACTCGCTGCCCACGCAGGTCTTCACGGTGCGCAGCGCCTTGGCGTAGGCATGGCCGCTGGGCATGGCCAGGTCGGTCCAGACCGATTGCAGGTCTTCCTTTTTCACGCCGAGCAGGTCGATGCGCTGGCCGCCCGTGACCTTGACGGTGGGGATCCGGTACTTGTCCACCACGTCGGCGATGCGGCGCAGCTCGGCCGCCGTGGTCTCGCCGCCCCACATGCGCGGGATCACGCTGTAGGTGCCGTCCTTCTGGATGTTGGCGTGGCAACGCTCGTTGATGAAGCGGCTCTGCGGGTCGTCCCTGGCTTCTTTCGGCCAGGTGCTGATGAGGTAGTAATTCACGGCCGGGCGGCAGGTGGCGCAGCCGTTGGGCGTGCGCCAGCCCAGGCCGGCGAAGACCTCGGCGGTGCTGAGGTACTTGCGGTCGCGGATGGCGTCGCGCACCGCCTGGTGGCCGTGCTCGGTGCAGCCGCACAGGGCCTTGAGCTTCGGCGCGGCCGAGTAGTCGCCGCCGGCGGTGGCCATCAGGATCTGTTCCACCAGGCCGGTGCAGGAGCCGCAGCTGGCGCTGGCCTTGGTGTGCCGGCGCACCTCGTCCAGCGTGAACAGGCCCTTGTCCTTGATGGCCTGGCAGATGGCGCCCTTGCTGACGCCGTTGCAGCCGCAGACCTCGGCCGCGTCGGGCATGGCGGCGGCATTGTGGTGGCCTTCGTGCCCGGTGTCGCCGATGTTGGACTCCCCGAACATCAGCTTGTCGCGGATGTCGGCCACGCTGCGGCCCTCGCGCAGCAGCTTGAAGTACCAACTGCCGTCCACGGTGTCGCCGTACAGGCAGGCGCCCACCAGCTTGTCGTCCCGGATCACCAGCTTTTTGTAGACGCCGCCGCCGGGGTCGCTCATGACGATCTCGTCGGTGCCCTCGCCGCCCATGAACTGGCCGGCCGAGAACAGGTCGATGCCCGTGACCTTGAGCTTGGTGGAGGTGAGCGAGCCGGTGTAGCGGCCGATGCCGAACTCGGCCAGGTGCGTGGCCAGCACCTTGCCCTGCTCGAACAGCGGCGCCACCAGCCCGTAGGCGATGCCGCGGTGCGCGGCGCACTCACCCACGGCGTAGATGCGCGGGTCGGTGACGGTCTGCAGGGTGTCGCTGACCACGATGCCGCGCTCGACGTGCAGCTTCATGGCCTCGGCCAGCGCGGTGTTGGGGCGGATGCCCACGGCCATCACCACCAGGTCGGCGGGGACCTCGCGGCCGTCCATGAAGCGCACGGCCTTCACGCGGCCGTCCTCGCCACCCACCAGCGCCTGCGTCTGCGCGCCGATGAGAAAGTTCATGCCGCGCGACTGCAGCGACTGCAGCAGCAGCCCGCCCGCCACGTCGTCCAGCTGGCGCTCCATCAGCCAGGGCGCCGCGTGCACCACGCTCACGCGCATGCCGCGCTTCATCAGGCCGTTGGCGGCCTCCAGGCCCAGCAGGCCGCCGCCGATGACCACCGCGTGCCGGTACTTCGCGGCGGCGTCGATCATGGCCTGGGTGTCGGCGATGTCGCGGTAGGCCAGCACGCCCTTCAGCTCCTTGCCCGGGATGGGCAGGATGAAGGGCTTGGAGCCGGTGGCCAGGATCAGGCGGTCGTAGGGCGCGCTGAGCGTTTCGCCGCTGGCGTGGCGCGCATGCACCAGCCGCTTGACGCGGTCGACCTCGGTCACCTCGAAGCCGGCGTGCAGCGCGACGCCGTTGTCCGCGTACCAGGCCCAATCGTTGAGCACGATCTGCTCCAGCGTCTGCTCGCCCGCGAGCACCGGCGAGAGCAGGATGCGGTTGTAGTTCGGGTGCGGCTCGGCGCCGAACACCGTGATGTCGTAGAGATCGGGGGCGAGCTTGAGCAGCTCCTCCAGCGTGCGAACGCCGGCCATGCCGTTGCCCACCATCACCAGTTTCATCCGTTGCCGCGGCTGGGCGCGCATGTCCATGGGGCTCTCCTTGGCCGGTGGTGGGTTCAGGCGCTGAGGGCTTCGCACGCCCGGGCCTTGGCGCCGCGCGACAGCGGCTCCACCTTGCGTTGCTTCTCGTGCAGGAAGCTCAGCACCGCGTGGCGGTAGTGGTTGTAGCGGGCGTCGTCGGACAGCGCGAGGCGATCGCGCGGGCGCTCCAGCTCGATGTCCAGGACCTCGCCGATGGTGGCCGCCGGGCCGTTGGTCATCATCACGATGCGGTCGGACAGCAGCACGGCCTCGTCCACGTCGTGCGTGATCATCATCACCGTGTTGCGCAGCTC
>NZ_MKSS01000104.1:0-16385 GCF_001897365.1 Hydrogenophaga sp. 70-12 | reverse complement strand
GGGCCCACGAGCAGCAGGCCGCGCGGAATGCGCCCACCCAGTTTCTGGAATTTCTGCGGGTCCTTCAGGAAGTCGACGACCTCCTTCACCTCTTCCTTGGCCTCGTCGCAGCCAGCAACGTCGGCGAAGGTCACGGTGTTGTTGTTCTCGTCGAGCATGCGCGCCTTGCTCTTGCCGAAGCTGAAGGCACCGCCCTTGCCACCGCCCTGCATCTGCCGCATGAAGTAGATCCAGACGCCGATCAGCAGCAGCATGGGGCCCCAGCTCACGAGCAGGGTCATCAGCAGCGAGCCTTCTTCGCGCGGGCGCACGTCGAACTTGACGTCGTAATTGATGAGGTCGCCGACCAGGCCCCGGTCGAGGTAGGTGGCGGTGGTGCGCACGCGCCGGTCGTCCTGGGTGACGGCCACGATTTCGGTGCCGCCCTGGCCTTCCTGGATGGTGGCGCTCTTGATCTGGCGGGCCTTGACCTGGTCAAGGAACTCGGAGTACCCGATGTACCCCGCGCCTGCGGTCGAACGGCCGTCGAACTGCTTGAAGACCGTGAAGAGCACCATGGCGATGACCATCCACACGGCGATTTTCGAGAACCACTGGTTGTTCAACTGCTGCTCCTGGGTGCGCACGCGCGCATTTGCACGCATATGCAAGGCATTCTAGGACTTTCAAGTCCCCCTGCCGTTCGTCGGTGACGTGGAAATGTCAATGGGCGTCTTGGCTTTGCCCCTCCCGCACCGCCCATTCATCGGACGAACGGGCAATTCAGCCCTTCAGACCCAGGCCAACGAGGAAGGTTTCGGCGGATTTGTCGCGGCTGGCCTTGGGCTTGATCGCCTTGACGACCCGAAAGTTCTGCCGGAACAGGGCCAGCATGGGGTCATAGGCCCCGCCATGGAAGAGCTTGACCACCAGCGCGCCCTCGCGCTTGAGGTGGGCGCGGGCGAAATCCACGGCCAGCTCGATCAGGTGCTCGATGCGGGCGGCATCGGCGTCGGCCACGCCCGAGAGGTTGGGCGCCATGTCCGATACCACCAGGTCGATCTGGGCCAGGCCGCGCTCGGCCAGCGCCGCCTCCAGCTGCGCCAGCACCTCGGCCTCGCGGAAGTCGCCCTGGATGAAGAGCACGTCCTCCACCGGTTCCATGGGCAGCAGGTCGAGGGCGACGATGGTGCCGTTGAGCCTTCCGGCCGCCGCCCCCTGTGGACTGAGGCGGCGGCGCAGGTACTGACTCCAGGCGCCCGGGGCGCTGCCCAGGTCGACCACGGCCATGCCGGGCTTCACGAGGCCCAGGGTTTCGTCGATTTCCTTGAGCTTGTAGGCGGCCCGGGCGCGGTAGCCCTCTTTCTGGGCCAGGCGCACGTAAGGATCGTTCACGTGCTCGTTGAGCCAGGCCTTGTTGACCTTCTTGCTCTGGGTGCGGACCTTGATGCCCATGCGTGCTTGGGGGTGGTAAACGATAATTCTCCCATGCCCTCCATCACCCTCACGCCCGCCCAACGCAAGGTCCACCGCGCCGAGGCCCACCACCTCGACCCCGTGGTCCACATCGGCAACGACGGCCTCACCCCCGCCGTGCGCAAGGAAGCCGATGCCGCGCTCAAGGCGCACGGCCTCATCAAGATCCGCGTGCTCAACGACGACCGCGCCGCGCGCGAGGCCATGCTGGCCGAGCTGGCCGAGGCCCTCGACGCCGCGCCGATCCAGCACATCGGCAAGCTATTGGTGCTTTGGCGCCCCCTGCCCGAAAAAGCCCGCCCCGCCGATGAAGACCGCAAACCCGGTCCGCGCGAAGTGAAGGTGCTCAAGTTCGGCAAGCGCCCCGGCCAGAAACCCGAGGTCAAGGTCGTGAAGGTGCTGGGCAACCAGCGCATCACGCCCGGCGGTCAGGTCAAGCGAGCCAAAGTCCGCAAAAAGAGTGTCAAGAAGAACGCCGGCTGAGCGCCTGCTTGCGCCGACGGCTTGAACTCCCGCCCGCCGCCACCCATCTGAGCCCCCATGAACGTCCGCCAAGACCCCGCCCAGCTCAACCCGCTGCTCGACTTCAGCGGCCTGCCGCGCTTCGACGCCATCACCCCCGATACCGTGGGCCCGGCGATCGACGAGCTGCTGAACCAGGCCAGTGCCGCGCTGGAGGCGGTGACGGCCGCCGGCTTTCCCGCCGACTGGGCCGCCATGGCCGGCACCCTGGACGTGGCGACCGAACGCCTGTCGCGGGCCTGGGGGGCGGTGAGCCACCTCAACAGCGTGGCCGACACCCCGGCGCTGCGCGCCGCCTACAACGCGGCCCTGCCCAAGGTCACCGAGTTCTGGACCCGCCTGGGCGCCGACGAGCGGCTCTACGCCAAATACAAGTCCATGGACCCGGCCTCGCTCACGGCCGAGCAGGCCCAAGCCCACCACAATGCGCTGCGCGGCTTCGTGCTGGGCGGCGCCGAGCTGCAGGGCGCCGCCAAGGAGCGCTTCGCCGCCATCCAGGAACGCGCGGCCGAACTGGCGCAGAAATTCAGCGAGAACGCGCTGGACGCCACCGACGCCTTCGCGCTGTACGTGGACACCAACGAGCTGGCCGGCGTGCCCGAGGACGTGGTGCAGGCCACCGCGGCCGCGGCCCGCGTCGAAGGCCGCACGGACCACAAGCTCAGCCTGAAGATGCCGGTCTACCTGCCGGTGATGCAGTTCGCCCGCTCGGGCGCGCTGCGCGAAAAGCTCTACCGCGCCTACGTCACCCGCGCCAGCGATCAGGCCCCTGCCGAGCTCGCGCGCTTCGACAACACCGCCCTCATGGTCGAATTGCTGGCCCTGCGCCACGAAGAGGCGCGCCTGCTCGGCTACCGCCACTTCGCCGACGTCTCGCTGGTGCCCAAAATGGCCGAGTCGCCCGAGCAGGTGAGCGCTTTCCTGCGCGACCTGGCGACGAAGGCCCGCCCTTTCGCCGAACAAGACCTGGCCGACCTGCGCGCCTTCGCCGCCGATCACCTGGGCATCGCCGACCCCCAGGCCTGGGACTGGCCCTACATCGGCGAAAAGCTCAAGGAGGCGCGCTACGCCTTCAGCGAGCAGGAAGTCAAACCGTACTTCACGGCGCCCAAGGTGCTCGCCGGCCTGTTCCAGATCGTCGAGACGCTGTTCGAGGTGGCCATCCGCCGCGACAGCGCGCCGGTCTGGCATCCGGGCGTGGAGTTCTACCGCATCGAGCGTGGCGGCCAGCTCGTGGGTCAGTTCTACCTGGACCCTGGCGCGCGCACCGGCAAACGCGGCGGCGCCTGGATGGACGACGTGCGCGCCCGGTGGTTGCGCCCCGATTCGCGCGCCCTGCAGACGCCCGTGGCCCACCTGGTCTGCAACTTCGCCGAGGGCGTGGGCGGCAAGCCGGCGCTGCTCACGCACGACGACGCCATCACGCTCTTCCATGAGTTCGGCCACGGCCTGCACCACATGCTCACCCAGGTGAACGAGCGCGACGTCTCGGGCATCAGCGGCGTGGAATGGGACGCCGTGGAACTGCCCAGCCAGTTCATGGAGAACTTCTGCTGGGAGTGGGACGTGCTCAAGCACATGACAGCCCACGTGGACAGCGGTCAGCCGCTGCCGCGCGCCCTGTTCGACAAGATGCTGGCCGCCAAGAACTTCCAAAGCGGCCTGCAGACCCTGCGCCAGGTGGAGTTCGCCCTGTTCGACATGCTGCTGCACAGCGAAACCCCGCCGCCGGCGGACGGTGCGGCCATCCTCACCCTGCTCAACCGCGTGCGCGACGACGTGGCGGTGCTCAAGCCGCCGGCCTACAGCCGCACGCCGCACACCTTCAGCCACATCTTCGCGGGCGGCTACGCGGCCGGCTACTACAGCTACAAGTGGGCCGAGGTGCTGAGCGCCGACGCCTACGCCGCCTTCGAGGAGGCCGCGGCGCAGCAGGGCCGCAGCACCCTGGACGTTGCGACGGGCCGGCGCTACCGTCAGTCGATTCTGGAGGCCGGCGGCAGCCGCCCTGCGATGGAATCGTTCAAGGCCTTCCGCGGCCGCGAGCCATCGATCGACGCCCTGCTGCGGCACCAAGGCATGGTTTGAACCCGCGCGCCGGCCGCCGACAAGCCCAAAGAACCGAGGGACGAAGATGAAGAAGCGCTCCGCTGCCGCCCGTGTCACCACCGCTCTGCTCCTGCTGGCCGCGCTGCCGGCCATGGCCCAGGGCGTCCACCGCATCGTCGGCCCGGACGGCCGCGTCACCTTCTCCGACCAGCCGCCCCCCAGCGCCACGGCGCGCCCGCAACCGGGCGCCAGCGGCAGCGCCCCGGCCACCTCGGTCGGCGGCGGGGGCCAGTTGCCCTACGAACTGCGCCAGATCGCCTCCCGTTACCCCGTCGTGCTCTACACCGGCGACAACTGCGCGCCCTGCAACACGGGCCGCAACCTGCTCAACTCGCGCGGCGTTCCGTACACCGAAAAGACGGTGAACACCGCCGACGATGTGCAGGCCTTGCGCCGCCTCAACAGCGACGCCTCCCTCCCCTTGCTGACCATCGGCGGCCAGAAGCTGCGCGGCTACCTCGAAACGGAGTGGACCCAGTACCTCGACGCCGCGGGTTACCCCAAGCAGTCGGCCCTGCCGTCCAGCTACCGCCGCCCGGCACCCGCACCGCTGGTGGCCGCCACGCCGTTGCCTGGATCGCCCACCCCGGCGGGCGATGCGTCCGCCGACGGCGCCGCCCCTCAGCCCGCGCCGGCCGAGACCCCGGTGCAGCCGCCGGTCACCAACCCAGCCGGCATCCGCTTCTGAACCGCGCTCAGAAGTTCAGCGTCTTCACCCCCGCCGGCGTGCCCAGCAGGCACACGACCGCTTTCTGGTGGGCGAACACGCCCACCGTCACCACCCCCGGCCACTGATTGACCTCGCTCTCGAAGGCGAGCGGGTCGGTGATGCGCAGGCCGGTCACGTCCAGGATGTGCTGGCCGTTGTCGGTCACCAGGGCTTGTCCGTCCTTCAGGCGCACCCGGGCCTGGCCGCCCAGGGCCGCGAACTGGCGCACCAGGCGCGCCGTGGCCATGGGGATCACCTCCACCGGCAGCGGAAACGCGCCCAGGGTCTGCACCAGCTTGGATTCGTCGGCGATGCAGACGAAGCGGCGCGACTGGGCCGCCACGATCTTCTCGCGCGTGAGCGCGGCGCCGCCGCCCTTGACCATGTGGCCGCGCGGGTCGATCTCGTCGGCGCCGTCAATGTAGACCGAGAGCTCGCCGACCTCATTGGCCTCGAGCACCGGGATGCCGATGGCCTTGAGCCGGGCGGTGGAGGCCTCGGAGCTGGACACCGCGCCGGGCACGCGGTCCTTCATGGTGGCCAGGGCCTCGATGAACTTGTTCACCGTGGAGCCCGTGCCCACGCCGACCACCTCACCGGGCGTCACGTAGTGCAGGGCGGCCTGGCCCACCAGCGTTTTGAGTTCGTCCTGGGTCATTTGCGAGAATCCGGGGTTGGTCGAAAAACCGCGGATTATCCGATGTCACTCTTTCCCTACGGCGCGGCGCGCCCCTTCCTGTTCGGTCTGGACCCCGAGGCCACCCACGAACTGACGCTGGGCGCCATCGCCCGCGTGCAGCACTCGCCGCTCACCTGCCTGTACAGCCAGCCGCGCGTGAGCGACCCCTTCACGCTCGCCGGCCTGCAATTTCCCAACCGCGTGGGCCTGGCGGCGGGCCTGGACAAGAACGCGCGCTGCATCGACGGCCTGGCCGCCATGGGCTTTGGCTTCGTGGAGGTTGGCACGGTCACACCCAGGGGCCAACCCGGCAACCCCAAGCCGCGCATGTTCCGCCTTCCCGAGCGCCGGGCCCTGATCAACCGGCTGGGCTTCAACAACGACGGCCTTGACGCCTTCCTGGCCAACGTACAGCGCGCGCGCTTTCGCCGCGACGGCGGCGCCACGCCCATGCGGCTGGGCCTGAACATCGGCAAGAACGCGAGCACGCCGATCGAGCGAGCCACCGAGGACTACCTCACCTGCCTGGACGGCGTCTACCCACACGCCGACTACGTCACCGTCAACATCTCCAGCCCGAACACGCAGAACCTGCGCAGCCTGCAAAGCGACGCCGCGCTGGACGCGCTGCTGGGGGCGGTGATGGAGCGGCGCGAACAGCTGGCGCAGCGGCACCAGCGCCGCATCCCGGTGTTCGTGAAGATCGCGCCCGACCTGGATGAGGCCCAGATCGGCGTCATCGCCGAGACCCTGCGCCGCCACGGCTGCCGCGCCGACGGTCAGGCCAGCGGCGAGCTGGGCGTGATCGCCACCAACACCACGCTGTCGCGCGAGGCCGTGAAGGGCCTGCGCCACGCCGAGGAAGCCGGCGGCCTGTCGGGCGCGCCGGTGCTGGAGGCCAGCAACCGCGTGATCCGCGCCCTGCGCACGGCCCTGGGGGCCTCGTTCCCGATCATCGGCGTGGGCGGCGTGCTGAGCGCGCGCGACGCGCTGAGCAAGATCGAGGCGGGCGCGGACCTGGTGCAGATCTACACCGGCCTGATCTACCAGGGGCCGGCGCTGGTCTACGAATCGGCCCAGGCGATCGCGGCGCTCAGGCGCTGAAGCGGCGCCCGCTCAGTCGGCCAGCAGCTCGCGCACCCGCTCGCCGATCGCCAGGCAACTGGTCAGCCCCGGCGATTCGATGCCGAAGAGGTTGACCAGCCCCGGCAGCCCGTGCTGCGCGGGGCCCTGGATCAGGAAGTCGGCCGCGGGCTCGCCCGGCCCGCTGATCTTGGGCCGCAGGCCGGCGTAGCCCGGCTGCAGCGCGCCGTCGGGCAGCGCCGGCCAGTAGCGGCGCACGGCGGCGTAGAAGCCCTCGCCGCGGGCGGGGTCGACCACCAGGTCGTCGGCGCGGTCCACCCACTGCACGTCAGGCCCGAATTTGGCCTGCCCGCCCAGGTCCATCGTGAGGTGCACGCCCAGGCCGGCCAGGTGCTGGTCGGGCTCGGGCGCGGGATAGATGAGCCGCTGGAACGGCGAACGGCCGGCGAGCGTGAAGTAGCTGCCCTTGGCGTAGCGCGGCGTCGGCACGCTGCCGGGGGGCAGCGCGGCGATGCGGCCGGCCAGCGCGCAGGCGTGCAGGCCGGCGCTGTTGACCACCGTGCGCGCCAGCAGTGGCGTGCCGTCCTCTGACACGATCAGCCAGCCTTCGTCCTGGCGTTGGATCTCGCGCACGCCGCTGTGGCAGACCACCATGCCGCCGTCCGCCTCCAGGTCGCCCTGCAGCGAGAGCATGAGCGCATGGCTGTCGATGATGCCGGTGGACGGCGAGAGCACCGCACCCAGGCACTCCAGCGCAGGCTCCCGTTCACGCGCCGCATCGCGCGAGAGCATCTCCAGGTCGTCCACGCCGTTGGCCGCCGCGCCCGCCACGATGCCCGGCAGCCCCGCCAGCTGCGAAGGCGTGTTCGCCACGATCAGCTTGCCGCAGCGCCGGTGCGCGATGCCGCGCTCGGCCGCATAGGCGTACAGCGCCCGCTTGCCCTGCACGCAGAGCCGGGCCTTGAGCGAGCCCGCCGGGTAGTAGATGCCCGCGTGGATGACCTCGCTGTTGCGCGAGCTGGTGCCGGTGCCGATGGCCGCCTCGCGTTCCAGCACCAGCACCTCGCGGCCGGCCTGCGCCAGCGCGCGCGCCACGGCCAGACCGACCACGCCGGCCCCCACCACCACCGCATCGACGCGCTCGGCCGTCATCGCTGGGTCCTCATCAGTTCGCGCACGCGCGCCGAGGGGATGGCGTAGGCGATTCCCGAGGGCTGGCTCAGCGCCGACTCGCGCGTGCCCTTGATCAGCACCATGTTCATCATGCCCACGACCTCCCCCGTCTCCGGCCGGAACAGCGGCCCACCGCTGTTGCCCGGGTAGGCCACGGCGTCGAGCTGGAAAATGTCGAAGGCGCCTTCGCGCGCGCCACGGATCGCCGGGCCGCGCAGGCGATCGGCGTCCGGGCTCGGCGGCGCCGAGGTCGCGATGCTGGACACCATGGCCCGATGCACCACGTGCGCGTAGCCCAGCACGTTGCCGATGGGAAAGCCCATGAAGGCCAGGTCGTCGCCCTCGCGCACCGCCGAGGAATCGCCCAGCGCCGCCAGCGGACCGGGCGGGCCGTCGATGCTGAGCAACGCGATGTCGCCGTGGCGCTCGGTGCCCAGCACGCGGGCCTGGCGCAGGGACCAGCCGCTCTCGCGCTGCCACACCTGCGCCACCAGCTGCGCGGCCGGCGTGCCGTCCTCCTGGGTGGGCAGCACATGCGCGCAGGTCACCACCTGCGAGGGCCGGCCCGCCAAGAAGCCGCTGCCACGCAGCTGGAAGCGCGGGCTGTCGGTCTCGCGCCAGGTGCCCACCAGCACCACCGAGGGCTTCATGCGCGCCACGGTGTCGGCCAGCGCGGCGCGCGCGGCGCCGGGCACCCCCCACAGCGGCAGGGAGCCGATCAGGCCCAGGCAGTGGCGCCGGTCCATGTCAGTTCTCCGTAGCGCCACGCGGCGCCCGCAGCGCCATCAGCGACTTGCGGGCCAGGTGGCCGGCCAGCAGCCAGGGCGGCATGCGCAGCCAATGCCCGCGCACATACAGGCCGGCGCGGGCCAGCGCGGTCCAGCGATCCGACAGGGAGTGGTGATCGGGGCGCAGCGCGCGCCGGTACATGGCGTCGAGCAGGCGGCCGCGCCAGCCCGGTGCCCAGCGGCGGTGCGCCCGCGCGGCCCAGTCGCGCGCCTCGGGCGGCAGCGGGGTGCGCAGCAGTTCGTCCAGGTACACCAGGGCCTGGGCCAGCGGGCGCTCCCAGTGCAGCGCCGTGGCGCGCGCGGTGAGCGCGGGCCAGAACGCGGGGTCTTGCCCGAACTCGCCCACCAGCAACTCGATGTCCAGCAGGCCGCGGCAGCCCAGCTCCAGCTCGCCTTCGGCATACAGGTGCGCGGCGCTGTGCAACACCATGTCCACGGGGGCCAGCGCGTGCACGCCCGGGTGGCCGGGAATGGGACGGATGTCGCCCAGCATGGCCGAGGGATCGGCCCGCAGCCGACCCGACAGCGGCACCAAGGCGTGGTGCACGTCCAGCACCGTGCCCCGGCGCAGGTGGCGCATGGGCGGCAGCTCGTGCATCCAGGTGCGGTAATAGCGCTGGTCGTAGGCGTTGGTGTTGGTGCTGACCCAGCCGCTGAGCATCAGCGCCGACTCCACCTCGGCCAGGCGCTCGCGCGGCACCAGGATGTCGATGTCCGAGACCATGCGCCCCTCGCCCACGCGCAGGTCCTGCAGCACGTAGGCCGCGCCTTTGAGCAACACCAGCGGCAGACCGGCCTGCCCGAACACGCGCAGCAGCTGCTGCGTCTCGTGCCGCAGCTCCTCGTGCTGGCGCCGCGCCAGCAGTTGCATGGACCGCAGGTGGCGCGCCACCTCGGGCGGCACGTCCGCCCAGCGGCCGGCGGCGTCGATGCGCTCGGCCATGCGGGCCAGCAGATCGGCGCGGCGGCCCTGGCGCACCAGCAGGTCCCACTGGCCCGGCGTGAGCGAGCCCAGCCGCTCGGGCTCGCGCAGCGGCAGCATCAGCAGGTCGAGCGCGGGCAATGTCACGGGACCACCCTCCATGCCACACAACGCGGGGCCGAGCGCTTCGGACGCGGACCGGTGGCGCTCACGCGGCCCTCGCCAGGGAATCGAACCAGGCCGCCGCGTCGTCGAGCTCGCTGTAGCGCAGGTCGAAGGCGTCGCAGCCGTCAACGATGTCGGCCATGCGCTCGAAACCGCGCGGGCCGTGCACGTGGTGGTTGAAGCTGTTCGACGCCAGCTCCACCAGCGTCTGCGGCTTCGGGCGCGGCACGGCGCTCAGGGGCGCGCCCTTCTCGAAGCGCGGAAATACGATCCAGCGCGGCATGGCCGGCAGCGCCGCCTGGCGCAGGCTGGCCTCGTTCACCCGCAGGTGCGCCACCACGCCCTTGAGCGTGTCGTGCGCCAACGGGCCGATCACAGCGTCCGGCATGCGCTCGCGCATCAAGGGAATGGATTGGTTCTTCAGGCTCACGGGTCGCGGCGAGGCGCTGAGCTGCCCGCTCGCCGGATCGATCAGCGCGAGCTCGTCGGACATCAAGCGCCAGCCCTGGTGCATGAGCCAGGCACACAGCGTGCTTTTCCCCGAGCCGGGAGGCGCCGGCAGCAGCACCGCGCGGCCGTCGCGTTCCAGCACGGCGGCGTGCACCGTGAGCCAGTGGTGGCAGTGGCTGGTCACGCACCAGTTCAAGCCCCACTCGAAGAAGGCGAATGCCTCGCCGCGCGCCAGCGGCGTGAACGGCCGCTGGCCGTCGACGTCGAGCTCGCAGCGAAGGCTGGTCCAGCCCAGGCTGGGCAGGACGCTCACATGGAAGTCGCAGAACACGTCTTCGTCACCCGCGTGCTCGTGCAGCGCGTACAGCCGCTCGATGCCTTCGCGCACGATGGGAATGGGGCTGCGCACACGCACGGTGAATGGCGGCACCGACAGCACCAGGCCGCCGTTGTGGAGCCGGGCCGACAGCTCGGCGGGCGTCAGGTCGGCGACGCGCCCGCGGGCTGTCCTCACGCCGGCACCCGCTCGATGAAACCCATGTGCTCGAACTGCGCGAGGTGCTGGCGCACGCCCTCGACGTCCTCGGCTTCAGGGGGGGCTTGCAGCAGATGCCGCGCCAGGGTCTCGGCGTCGGCGGGCCGCCCATCCAGCAGCCGCTCGATGAGCTCCGCCGCCACGGGCGAAATGGCACTGAGGCTGCCGTCCGCGGCGTCGTAGACCACGCCGCCATCGGGCCATCGCCGCAGGTGCAGCGCCTGCGTGCGCCGACAGACCCAGGCGAGCGGATCGCCTGGTGCCAGGGTCACAGAAACGAGGGACCGTAGACCAGGTCGAAGTAGGCCATGGTCTGGCTCAGCGTCCAGGTGGTGCCCGCGAAGGGCTGCCAGACGCCCTGGCCATTCCAGATGGCGCGGCACTGCGCCTGGGTGAGCATCACCCGCGACGGGTCGTTCTGGTACGCCTTGGCCGTGAGAAAGGCGGCGACGACGTGACGGGCCAGCGCGGTATTGCCCTGGTTTCCGCCGGACTCCAGCACCTGCTGCAGGCTCTTGCCGGTGAAGACGCTGGCCGGGTTCTGGGTGAAGCCGGTTTCCGTGGACAGGAACTTGGTGGTGGTCTTGTAGTCGCGCGGCAGGCCGTTGTCGCGGTTCTTCCAGTAGCCGTGCGACTGGCACTCGTAGTCGGTCTTGATCTCGCGCCGAGCGCTCACCTTCATCTGCGCCGCACGCAGCGAGGAGAAAGTCGAGGGCTTGATGCAGGTGTGGTCGCCGCCAGCGAGCACGGTGTTGCTCTTGAGCGCGGCCAGCACGGGCGCGGCGCTGAGGCCCGCCCGAACCAAGTGGCGACGCGAGACCCCGGACTTTTGGGCGCCGGCTTCCCGCACGGCGCCGTCTTCAGATTGGTTCACATCGGACATGGAAAAACTCCTTCGGCCTGACAGCCAAAACCCCACGAGTCTGGCCGCACGTATGCGGGGTATTGTAGATCGATCTGTAGCAAAAAGTAATCGTCTGGACGGCCGGCAGACTCATTGCGCGCCCTTACCTGTTAACACTACCCCCACCGTCTCGAACAGCACCACCAGATCAAGAAAAAGTGAGTGGTTTTTCACGTAATACAGGTCGTATTGAAGCTTCTCAGCGGTGTCTTCCACCGTAGACCCGTACTGGTACCGCACCTGGGCCCAGCCGGTCACACCGGGCTTGACGCTGTGGCGCACCGCGTAGAACGGGATCTCCTGGATCAGCTTGTCGACGAAGAAGCCGCGCTCCGGGCGCGGACCAACCAGGCTCATGTCGCCGTTGAGCACCGAGAAGAGCTGAGGCAGTTCGTCCACGCGCAGTTTGCGGATGACCTTGCCCACGCGGGTGACGCGGCTGTCGCCGGCGGTGGCCCAGCGCGGCACGCCATCCTTCTCGGCGTCGGTGCGCATGCTGCGGAACTTCACCACGTTGAAGGGGCGGTTGTTCAGGCCGATGCGTTCCTGGCGGTACAGGATGGGGCCGGGGCTTTCCAGCTTGATGGCCAGCGCCGCGATCGCCATGATCGGCAGCGAGATCAGGATCAGCACCGACGCGCCCAGGATGTCGAAGAGGCGCTTGATGGTGGTACGCACCACGCCCTGGTTGAAACCGTCGCCGAAGATGAGCCAGCCGGCCGACACGGCCTCCAGCCGGATCTGGCCGAGGTTCTGCTCATAGAAGGCGGCGATGTCGGTGACGCGCACGCCGCCCAGCTTGCAGTCGAGCAATGCCCGCATGGGCATGCTGCCGCCGCGCCGCTCGGTGATGGCCACGACGATCTCGTCGATGCGCCGGCTCTGCACCAGATCCGTCAAGGCCTGCTGGGTGGTGATCACCTTGCCCGCGGGCACCTGCTGCTCCTGTTCGTTGGGGCCGGCCAGGTAGCCGCAGAGTTCGGCGTTGGCCCCGGGCAGTTCCAGCGCCCGGCCCACGGCCAGCGCGCGCGCGCCGGTGCCGAACACCAGCACCCGGCGCCTGGGAATGGCCTTCGGCAGGAACTCCCCCACCAGCACCTGGTACAGCAGCAGCACGGCGGTGACCATCATGATCAGCACCACCGACCAGGTGCGGCCGTAGAAGGCCTGCAGCGGCAGCAGCAGCAGCACCGATACCACCAGGGCCGTGGTCAGGCTGAAGGACACCAGCGAACGCGCCAGCGCCTGACGGGTGGACAGGATGGTGCGGCGGTCGTAGAAGCCCAGGGCGGCATTGATCGCCAGGAAGCCGATGCCCATCAGCAGGCCGCGGGCCGCGCCGCGGCCGATCTGGGCACTGGTGAGGTCCTCGGGCTTGGAGAGGGCGATCAGCGCGCCGACGAAAACGCCGGCGACCAGCGTGACGTCAAGCAACAGCTGGATGAGGGTGTGTCGGTCGAAATAGTGGTTGAAGATCCTGATCACGCGCGGTTCTCCGGGCACGGCAGATCGGTGTCATGTGGGTACTCCCTACCGCATCCTGCCCATTCGTCCGAGGATAGTGGCCACACCATGTCAACACAATCGCTTACATCCTGCTTTTGTGTGAAGTATTTCGCCCGAATGCCAAGCCAAGGCCCAGGGTGATCCACCAGCACCAGGCCACCCGGGGCACTTCGGTCACGCTGATGAGCAGGCCAAGGGCCGCGATGGCGGTCACGCCAGCCAGCCAGGCGCCGGCCAATGGCTCGCGTTCCCGGACCCCGCGCCAGGCGGCGTGCGCCGCCCCGGCCAGCCAGGCCAGCAGTGCCACCAGCACGGCGGCGCCGCGCTCGACCAGCACCTCCAGGTACAGGTTGTCGGCGTGCCAGGGTTCGAAATGCCCCTGGGCAGCGGGCAGCCAGCGCGCGGCCCCCTGCTCGAAGCCGGTGTTGAGCAGGCGCTGGCGGCCCTGGGGATCAAACAGCTCAAGGCGCTCGACCGTCACCGCCATGCCGGGGTTCAGCACCGACAGGCTGAAAAAACCTTCGCGCCAGCCCGCCAGCGGGGCGTCAGGGGCCAGCGAATCGCCGAACAGATCCACCTCGCGCACCACCCGGCCGGTCTCGCCGGCGGCGTCGTCCGCGTGGCGGATGAAACGCCACTGGCAGCGGCGGTCGTAGATCAGGTGGCGTTCGCAGACACTGACCAGCAGCCGCAGACCGGGGTGCGCCTCATAGACCAGGCGCGCGCGGTAGGTGCCGGCCTCGAAGCCGCGCAGGCGCTGCACCACCGCGAAGCGCACGCCGTCCAGCCCTGCACGGTCGGGACCGTGCAGCCGCAGGCGCGTCCCGCCATCGGCCGTCGGCCACTGCACGCGGCCCGGCATCCCTGCGTCGGGGCGCTCGGCCCAGCGCGCCGGCAGGCGGCCGGCGCCGATGCCCAGTGCCAGGTCCGCCATGCCGTCGGCCGCCGAGGCCACGGCGCGCCAATGGCCGAAGCGATCGGTGAAATCCTGGCCCGAGCGCGCCAGCCGCTGTGCGATGGCGGTGGTGCCCAGCAGCACCCAGACCAGTTGGACCAGCACCAGCGACACCACCGCGGCATTGCCCAATCGCGGCGGCGCCCGGTCGCCATCGGATGCCTGCAGCGGCATGAGGCGGTGCAGGGCGGCGGCCAGCAGCGTGCCGATCAGCGCCGCGCCGTACAGGCCGCGCGACTGGGTCGTCAGCACCACGTGGCAAGCCAGCACGAACAGCGCAGCCGCCGCCCACCAGGTCCACGGGCCGCGCGCGCGCAACCACCACCAGGCGGCCAGCGGCAGGCTCAGGGCGAGGTAGGCGTCGATGGCGCCGCCGCCCACGTGCATTTCCCAGAACCAGGCGGTGGTTCGGTAGCCCGACCACAGATCGAACAGGCCGGCGTACAACAAGCGCTCCAGCAGCACCAGCGCGCAGACCGAGGCCAGGCCCATGAGGCAGCCGCGCCACCAGGCCAGGCGCCAGCGCTGCCGCGATCCGGTATCACCGCCGGTCCACAGCGGCAACAGCAGCGCCGCCCAGACCAGCGACTTGCTCGACCGCCAGGCGTTGGCCGGCGACGGGTAGTCCGCGAAGGGAAACGCCGCCCAGGAGGGCCAGGCCCCGCCATCGCCCAGGGCGCGGCCCGCGCCCCAGGCCGCCACCACCAGCAAGGCGACCGACAGCGCGAGCGAGCGCCGGTCCAGCACCGGCCCACCGTCGCGGTGCCGCCAGGCCTGCAGCGCCCAGGCGCCCCAGCCGCCGGCCGCCACGGCCAGCACCATCAGATCGAACTCGTCGAACATGAGCCAGCCCGTGTGCACGGTCTGGCTGGCCCAAGGCAGCACCGCGGGCAGCAGCCACGCGCCCAGAAACGGGCGCCAGGCCGTCAGCGCCATCGCCAGCAGTACCCCTGCGCCCAGGCCCAGCGGCAGGATCGGGTGGGCCGATGCCCCGATCAGGGCGGCGGCGGCGGTGCTCAGGGCAAGGGCGGCGGCCGCCAGCGTCTTCAGGGCTCGAACGGTCATGAAGGCCCAAATGTATCAATCCGAAACCACGGTATCGGCCCCGCCAGGGCTCGAATACCCCCAGGGCCATCGAGACAAACCCCGGGCTTTTTCAGATGGTTTCGATTTCGGCGGAACTCACATTCTGAATCCAGGACGTCATGAATTCGTGAAAAAATCCACGCGCCGCAAAATGCACCCCAAGTGATGGTGCGGCGCCCGCCCTCCCCGCTTCCCAAGAACCTCGGTGACCTTCTGTCGGTGCCGCGTGGCCCGACGCAGAGATTGTTTGACCTGTCATCCATGAACACCTACTTTTTCGAGGTTCAACAGCGCAGGACCATGCTCGCGACGCTCTTTGCCGCCACCTGTCTGGTGGCCGCCTGTGGTGGCGGTGGCGGCAGCGCCGGGCTGGTCAGCGACGCACCGGCCCAGACACCCGGCGGCGTGTCGCCCCCCGGCCCGTCGGAGCCGCCCACCGCGCCGCCGCCCAGCACCCCGCCACCCCCGCCCGCTCCCTCTGCGGGCGCAGCGGGCCTGGCCTGCGCCGCGGGCGCCATCACCTGCGTGGAAGTGACCGCCGGCAGCGCCCAGACCAACCTGCCCATCACCTTCGGCCAGCCCTTCCGCAGCGGCGACCTTTCCACCAGCCAGGGCCTCAGCGCCCAGGACAGTGCCGGCAATACCGTGCCCGTGCAGATGGACGAGGTGTCCACCCATGCCAACGGCTCCGTGCGCTTCGCCGTGCTCAGCGCCACGCTGCCCAGCCTGCCAGCCAATACCCCGCGCCTGATCAACCTCTACCCCGCCGCCAAGAGCAATCCAGCCGTCTCGCTGCCGGCCGCGCCGGCCTGGAACCTGCAGGTCACGGCACGCCTGTCCGACGGCACCACCCTGGTGGCCAACCCGCAACAGCAGTTGCAGCAGCTCATCGCCTCGGGCGCCGGCCGGCGCCTGCACGGCCCGGTGGCCAGCGAGTTCAACGTCGTGGCCCCCATGATCAACCAGGCCACCGGGGCGGCCCACCCGCACCTGGTCGCGCGCCTGCACACCCGCCTGTACAACGGTGGCAGCCGCATCCGCACCGACGTGGTGATGGAGAACAACTGGGCGCTCAAGGCCAATCCCGCCAACCTGAGCTACTCGCTGACCGTCACGGCCAATGGCCAGACGCTGCTGTCGCAGCCCTCATTCACGCACACGCACCATGCGCGCTGGCACAAGGTGGTGTGGAGCGGCGGCGCCGCGCCGAACGTTCGCCTGCGCCACCACATGCCCTACTTCCTGGCCAGCCGCGCCACCTGGAACTACAACCTGGGCCTGAACATTCCCGACAGCGTGCTGCAAAACGAGGCGCGCTCACTGTCGAGCAGCAACACCGGTCCC
>NZ_MKSS01000103.1:0-16690 GCF_001897365.1 Hydrogenophaga sp. 70-12 | reverse complement strand
ATGTCGCTCTGGTAGAGCGGCTCGGCCACGATGTCGCTCTGCACCTCCTGCCGATGCGCGGGCGTGATCGCGAAGTCCAGCGTGCCCTCGCGCAGCGCGGGCGTGACGCCGGGGTACAGGCCGTCGCGCACCGACAGCACCACGCCGGGGTACTTGGCCGAGAAGCTGGTCAGGGCCTGGGGCAGCACCGCCAGCGCGATCGCCGGCGAGGTGGAGAAGCGCACCTGCCCCTCCCACAGGCCGCGCATCTGCGCGATCTCCTCCTGCGCGTGCTGGCTCTCCGACACGATCAGGTGCGCGTGCCGCATGAAGGCCTGGCCGAAGCGCGTGAAGCTCACCCCCTGCTTGCTGCGCGCCAGCAAGGGCGCCTGCAGTTCCGCCTCGAGCTGCTGGATCGCCGCCGTGAGCGCGGGCTGCGACATGTGCATGCGCGTGGCGGCGGCGCGGATGCTGCCCAGCTCCTCGATGCCGATCAGCGCTTGCAGGGTCTGCAGTTTCATGAGGTCCAGGGTTTCTACGGAGATCGGGTTTGCGGATCATAGGTCGGCAAAAGCGATTTGGTGCCGATCACGAACCCTCCCTAGCATCGCTCCCACCCTCTCCCCACACAAACGACAGGAGACAACATGAGCTTCCTCCAGCGGCGCCGCTTCCTGCTGCGCACCACTCTCGCCGCGGCCACCGGCCTGCTCATCGCCGGCCTGGCGCACGCGCAGGCCAAGTACCCCAGCAAGCCCATCGAGGTGGTGGTGCCTTGGCCCGCCGGCACCTCGGCCGACGTCGGCATGCGCACCGTCTCGCAGGCGCTGAGCAAGCAGCTGCGCGTGCCGGTGCAGGTGATCAACAAGCCGGGCGGCCAGGCGGTCATCGGCACCGCCGAGTTCGTGAAGGCCGCGCCCGACGGCTACACCCTGGGCTCGATCAACATCGGCCCGGCGGTCTCGCAGGTGATCGCCGGCAATGCACCCTACGCCATGACCGACATGGCGCCCATCGGCATCTACAACGTGCTGCCCTTCGTGGTGGCCGCCAAGGCCGACGCGCCCTTCAAGACCATGAAGGAGCTGGCCGCGCACGCCAAGGGCAAGGAAGTGATCCTGGGCAACTTCGGTCCGGGTGCCGTGCCCACGCAAAGCGTGGTGCGCATGTCCGGCATCGACGGCTGGAAGCCCAAGCTGGTCTCCTACCCCTCGCCGGGCTACACCCAGCTCAACGCGGGCGACGCCGACGTGGTGACGGTCGAGTCGATCAACATCATGGGACAGGTCAAGGCCGGCAACGCGCGCGTGCTGGTGGCCATGACGCCCAAGCGCCTGCCCGCCTTCCCCGACGTGCCGATCGCCAAGGAGCTGGGCTACGGCTTCGACGTGTCGATCTGGACCGGCCTGTTTGCGCCCAAGGGCACGCCGCCCGAGATCATCCAGACGCTGGCCACGGCGCTCGACGCCGCGCTGCAGGACCCGCTGGTGAAGGCCTACGCCGACAGATCGGGCACGCTGTTCGAGCACCTCTCGCCCGAGCAGACCAGCGCGCTGATGCAGCAGGACGCGGCCTGGCTGCGCCCGGTCATGGAATCGCTGGGTCTGGTGAAGAAGTGAGCGCGCGATGAGTCTGCCGGGCGCCGTGGCGCGATCCCTTTCGGTGGTCCTGGGCCTCATGGCCGGGGCCATCGCACTGAACCTGCCGGCGCTGGTGAATGGCACGGAGCTGGCCGCGCACTGGTACGAATCCGCCGGCGCCTTTCCGCTGCTGGCGGCCGGGCTGATCCTGCTGGGCGCGCTGGTCCACCTGCTGCGCCTGCGCCAGCGCGGCGACGCGGCCCTGGGCGACGAGGAAGTGGAGACCGGTGAAGGCCGCCTCGGCGTGGCGCTGGCCGGGCTCGCGTTCTTCGTTCTGCTGGTGCCCGCTGTGCTGCTGCTGGGCTTCGCCCCGGGCGTGGCGCTGTTCCTGCTCGCCGCCTGCCGCGGCGCCGGCCTGCCCTGGCGCGCCTCGGCGCTGTTCGCCGTGATCGCGGCCACGGTGCTGCAGCTGGTCTTCGTCGAGCTGTTCCACGTGTGGTTCCCCGAGCCCTGGATCGAACCATGGATCAAAGGGTGGCTGGCATGAGCTGGATCGAACCCTTCATGGGCTTCGCGGGGCTGGCCCACCCGGCCGTGCTGCTGGCCGTGGCCGTGGGCGCCCTCACCGGCGTGGTGATCGGCGTGCTGCCCGGCATCGGCCCGGGCGTGGCCATCGCGGTGATGCTGCCGCTGACCTATGGCATGAACCCGCTGGCCGGCATCACGCTGTTGCTGGGCATCTACGTCGGCGCGTACTACGGCGGCGCGGTCACCTCCATCCTGATCCGCACGCCGGGCGAGGCCTCATCCATCATGACCATGTTCGACGGCGCGCCCATGGCCGAGCGCGGCGAGGCCGAGCGTGCGCTGTCGCTGGCCTTCGCCTCGGCCTTCGTCGGTGGCATCGTGAGCGCGCTGGTGCTGGCCTTCGTCGCCGCGCCGGTCTCGCAGTTCACCAGCCGCTTCGGCGCGGCCGAGAACTTCATGGCCGCGCTGCTGGCCATGATCTTCATCGCCCGCGCCTATGAGCGCCAGATCGCCGGCGCGGTGATGATGATCGGCCTGGGCCTGCTGATCGGCACGGTCGGCATCGACCCCACCTCCAACGAGCAGCGCTTCACCTTCGGCCTCACCGCGCTGCAAACCGGCCTGCCCCTGGTGCCGGTGGTGATCGGCCTGTTCGGCGTGGCGCAGGCCCTGGTGCTGCTGTCCAGCCCGCCCGGCGAGCGCACGGCGGAGCCCATGGCCGCCTTCGGCAAGCCGCGGCTGGAGCATTTCCTGGAGCCGCTGCGCTACCCGCGAACCCTGCTGCGCTCGCTGGGCATCGGCACGGCCATCGGCATCCTGCCCGGCGTGGGCTCGGCGCTGTCGACCACCATGTCGTACTTCGCCGCGCGCCGCGCCGCGAAACAGCCCGAGAGCTTCGGCCAGGGCAACCCCGAGGGCATCGTCGCCGCCGAGACCGCCAACAACGCCAACAGCGGCGGCGCCATGCTGACCGTGCTCACCCTGGGCATCCCCGGCGACGCCATCACCGCCATCATCATGGGCGTGTTCATCGTGCACGGCATCGTTCCGGGCCCCACGCTGTTCACCGACCAGCCCGACCTGGTCTATGGCATCTTCGCTGCGCTGGTGTCGATCAACATCGCCACCATGCTCCTGCTGCTGGTGCTGGCGCGGCCTTTCGCGCGGCTCAGCCGGCTCGACCCGCGCTGGCTGGGCGCGGCGATCCTGGCCCTGTGCTTCACCGGCGCCTACTCCACCAGCAGCTCCATGTACGGCGTGTGGGTCGCGCTCGGCGCAGGCGTGCTCGGCTGGGCCTGCGCCCTGGGCCGCCTGCCGGTGATCCCGCTGGTGCTGGGCCTGGTGCTGGGCGACATCCTGGAGTCGACGCTGCGCCAGTCGCTCAGCGTCTCCTCCGGGTCCTGGTCCATCTTCTTCATGCGCCCGATCGCCGCCGCGCTGCTGGCCGCCTGCGCGCTGGCCGTGCTGCAGCCCCTGGTGCGCGGCCTGCGGCTGCACTGGCGGGCGCGCGAGGCGCGCCAGCAAGCCTCTTCGTAAAACGTTTTTGGAGCGAGACATGTTCATCCGCAACGCCTGGTACGTCGCCGCCTGGGACATCGAAGTGCCCCCGGAGGGCCTGTTCGAACGCACCCTGCTCAACGAGCCCGTGCTGCTGTACCGCGACAGCCAGGGCCGCGCCGTGGCCCTGGAGAACCGCTGCTGCCACCGCGCCGCCCCGCTGCACCTGGGCCGCAAGGAAGGCGACTGCGTGCGCTGCCTGTACCACGGGCTGAAGTTCGACCCCTCGGGCGCCTGCGTCGAGATCCCGGGCCAGGCTCAGATCCCGCCCAAGACCTGCGTGCGCAGCTACCCGGTGGTGGAGCGCAACCGCCTGGTGTGGATCTGGATGGGCGATCCGGCCCTGGCCAAAGCCGAGGATATCGTCGACTGTTTCTGGCACGACTCGCCCGAGTGGCGCATGAAGCCGGGCTACATCCACTACCAGGCCGACTACCGGCTGATCGTGGACAACCTGCTGGACTTCACCCACCTGGCCTGGGTGCACCCCACCACGCTGGGCACCAGCAGCGCGGCCGATCTCAAGCCGCGCATCGAACGCGACACCACGGGCAACGGAAGCCTCACCATCACGCGCTGGTACCTCGACGACGAGATGCCCAACCTGCACAAGCGCGTGGCCCGGTTCGAGGGCAAGGTCGACCGCTGGCAGATCTACCAGTGGACGCCGCCGGCCGTGCTGCGCATGGACGCCGGCTCCGCGCCCGCGGGCAGCGGCGCGCCGCAGGGCACGCGCGTGCCCGAGGCCCTGCAGTTCCGCCACACCTCGATCCAGACCCCCGAGACCGAGCACACCAGCCACTACTGGTTCTGCCAGGCGCGCAACTTCGAGCTCGACAACGACGCCATGACCGAGCAGATCTACCGCGACGTGGTGGTGGCCTTCGAGGAAGACCGCGCCATGATCGAGGCGCAGCAGAAGGTCATGCGCCAGGCGCCGGACCGGCCGCTGGTTCCAATCGCCGCCGACGCCGGCTTGAACCAGGCGCGCTGGCTGATCGATCGCCTGGCCAAGGCCGAAGCGGGCGCGCAGGCATGAATGGCGGCACCGAGGTCGTGGTCAGCGCGGTGCGCTCGCTCGCCCGCGACGTGCTCGCGATCGAGCTCAGCCACCGCGGCGGCGCGGCCCTGCCCGGCGCGGCGCCGGGCGCGCACATCGACCTGGCGCTGCCCAACGGACTGACGCGCCAGTACTCATTGGTCAACGCCGATGGCGCCGAGCGCCAGCCCCACTATCTGGTGGCCGTGGGCCGCGACGCCCACAGCCGTGGCGGCTCCTCGTGGATCCACGACCAGCTGCGCACCGGGCAGGTGCTGCGCGTGAGCGCCCCGCGCAACCTGTTCGCCATGGACCCCGCGCACCGCCGCGTGCTGCTGGTGGCCGGCGGCATCGGCGTCACGCCCATCGTCGCCATGGCGCGGCACTGCGCGGCGCAGGGTCTGGACTGGGAACTGCTGGCTTGCGCGCGCAGCGCTTCGCGCCTGGCCTACCACGACGAACTCAAGGCCCTGGCGGGCGCGCGCCTGCGCACCCACTTCGACGACGAACAGGGCGGACCGATCGACGCCGCGCCGCTGCTCGCCGAAGCGCGCTGGGACGGCCTCTACGCCTGTGGCCCCGCGCCCATGCTCGACGCGCTGGCGCGCGCCAGCGCGCACTGGCCCGCGGGCTCGGTGCGCATGGAGCGCTTCAAGGCCAGCGCAACCGAGGACGGCGGCGAGCGCCGCGGCTTCGTCCTGCGGCTGTCGCGCAGCGGGCTGCAGACCACGGTGGCCCCGCACGAAAGCGTGCTCGACGCGCTGGAGCGGCTGGGCGTGGAGCACCCCTTCGCCTGTCGCGAGGGCCTGTGCGGCACCTGCGAGGCGCCGCTGCTCGACGGCGAGGCCCTGCACCTGGACAGCGTGCTCTCGACCGAGGAACGCGCGGCCCAGCGGCGGGTGCTGGTTTGTGTTTCGCGATGCGCCGGCGACCGGCTGGTGCTCGACATCTAGAGGAAATCCATGCAACTCAACGACAAAGTCGCCATCGTCACGGGTGGCGCTTCAGGCTTCGGTGCGTCCATCGCGCGCCTGCTCAGCCAGCGCGGCGCCGCCGTGATGATCGCCGACCTCAACCTCGACGGCGCCGAACGGGTGGCCGAGGAGATCCGCGCCGCAGGCGGCCGCGCCGGCGCCACGGCCTGCGACGTCGCCAGCGAGCAGGCCTTTCGCGGCATGGTGGCGCGCACCCGCGACACCCTGGGCGGGCTGCACATCATGGTGAACAACGCCGGCACCACGCACCGCAACAAGCCCGCCTTGGACGTGAGCGAGGAAGAGTTCGACCGCGTCTACCGCGTCAACCTCAAGAGCCTGTTCTGGTCGGCCCACGCGGTGCTGCCGGGCTTCGTGTCGCAGGGCGGTGGCACCATCGTCAACGTGGCCTCCACCACCGGCGTGCGGCCCGGCCCCGGGCTCACCTGGTACAGCGGCAGCAAGGCCGCCATGATCAACCTCACCAAGGGCCTGGCGCTTGAGTTCGCGCGCTCGGGCGTGCGCGTCAACGCGGTCAACCCCATGATCGGCGAGACCGCGATGCTGGGCGACTTCATGGGCGCCGAGGACACGCCGCAGAACCGCGAGCGCTTCCTGGCGCGCATTCCCCTGGGCCGCTTCACGCGCCCCGGCGACGTGGCCTCGGCCGTGGCCTTCCTCGCCTCCGACGAGGCCGCCTACCTCACCGGCGTCTGCCTGGACGTGGACGGGGGACGCAACATATGAGCGCTCCCCAACAACTGCACGTCTACCGCTGCCCCGAGCTGCTGATCGCTGGCGCGTGGCGCCGCGGCGGCGGCGAGCGCCGCCAGGCCATCGTCAACCCGGCCGATGGCCAGACCCTCGACGAACTCGCGCTGGCCAGCGCGAAGGACCTGCAGGACGCCCTGCGGGCCAGCGCCGAGGGCTTCGAGCACTGGCGCCGCGTGCCGGCCCACCAGCGCGGCGAACGCCTGGCGCGCGGCGTGGCGCGCATGCGCGA
Organism: Hydrogenophaga sp. 70-12; assembly: GCF_001897365.1. Taxonomy (NCBI): domain Bacteria; kingdom Pseudomonadati; phylum Pseudomonadota; class Betaproteobacteria; order Burkholderiales; family Comamonadaceae; genus Hydrogenophaga; species Hydrogenophaga sp. 70-12. Next base: position 10,030 of record NZ_MKSS01000103.1, on the reverse strand, counting down.
GCGCTGCGAACACATCGCCACGCTGCTCACGCTGGAGCAGGGCAAGCCGCTGGCCGAGGCGCGCGCCGAATGCCTGATGGCCGCCGACCTCATCCAGTGGTACGCCGAGGAAGCGCGGCGCGTGTACGGCCGCGTGGTCCCCGCGCGCCAGCCCGACAGCCGCATGACGGTGCTCAAGCAGCCGGTGGGCCCGGTCGCGGCCTTCTCGCCCTGGAACTTCCCCCTGGTGCTGTCGGCGCGCAAGCTCGGCGGCGCGCTCGCGGCCGGCTGCTCCATCGTCCTCAAGGGCGCCGAGGAGACGCCAGCGAGCGTGGCGGCCATGGTGGCCTGCCTGGCCGAGGAGCTACCGCCCGGCGCGCTGCAGCTGGTTTATGGCGTGCCCGCCGAGGTCTCCGAGGCGCTGATCGCCTCGCCGGTTATCCGCAAGCTGAGCTTCACCGGCTCGGTGCCCGTGGGCCGCCACCTGGCGCAGCTCGCGGGCCGCCACCTCAAGCGCATCACCCTGGAGCTGGGTGGTCACGCGCCGGTCATCGTCTGCGAGGACGCGGACCTCGCGCGCACGGTGCCGCTGATGGTGGCGCACAAGTTCCGCAACGCCGGCCAGGCCTGCCTGGCGCCCACACGCTTCTACGTGGCGCGCAGGCTCTACGTCGATTTCATCGACGCCTTCGCGCAGGCCAGCCGCGCCCTGGTGCTGGGCCCGGGCCTGGCGCCCGGCACGCAGATGGGGCCGCTGGCCAACCAGCGCCGCCGCGCGGCCGTGCTTGACCTGATCGAGCGCAGCGTGCAGCGCGGTGCGCGCCGCCTCGCGGGCGAGGCGCCGGCGGTCGGCTGCTTCGTCGCGCCCACGCTGCTGGCCGATGCGCCGCAGGACGCGCCGGCCATGCAGGACGAGCCCTTCGGCCCGGTGGCCTGCGTGGCGCCCTTCGACCAGCTCGACGAAGCCATCGCCCGAGCCAACGACAACGCCTACGGCCTCGCCGGCTACCTGTTCACCGACAGCGCCAAGGCCATCCTGAAGGTGTCGGAGCGGCTGGAGGTGGGCAGCCTGGCGATCAACGGTCTGGGCGTGTCCGTGCCCGAGGCGCCGTTCGGCGGCGTGAAGGACAGCGGCCACGGCAGCGAATCGGGCATCGAAGGCATGGAGGCCTACCTGGACACGCGCTTCACGCACTTCGTGGCCTGAGGTCCGCCGGGCGCGGCGGAGGGCCGCGCGGTCCCGCCGTCGATAATCGCCGGCTCCGGCTTCCCGTTCCCGTCGACCGACCGCCCCATGCCGCGCTTGCACCGTTTCCTGCCCTTCCTGCAGTGGCCCCGCCCCGACGGCGCGCTGCTTCGCAACGAGGCGCTCGCCGGCCTCACCGTCGGCCTGATGGTGGTGCCGCAGGGCGTGGCCTACGCCGCGCTGGCCGGCATGCCGCTGGTCACGGGCATCTACGCCGCGCTGCTGCCGGCGCTCATCGCGGTGCTGTTCTCGGCCTCGCCGCGGCTGTCGGTGGGCCCCACGGCGCTCACCTGTCTGCTGGTGGGCTCCTCGCTCGCGCCGCTGGCCACGCCGGGCAGCGCCGAATGGGTGCAGCTCGCGGTGTGGCTGGCCCTGCTGTCGGGCGTCCTGCAGGTGCTGCTGGGGCTGGTGCGCTACGGCTGGCTGCTCAACCTGGTGAACTCGCCGGTGCTCATGGCCTTCACCCAGGCGGCGGCGGTGCTGATCATCGCCTCGCAGCTGCCCGCGCTCACCGGCTTCGACAACATGGGCGCCCTGCTCGCGGGCCGCGGCTGGCACCTGCAGGCCTTCGCCTTCGGCCTGGGCGCGCTGGCGCTGCTGGTGGGCGCGCGCCGGCTGCGCCCAGGCTTTCCCTCGGTGCTGGTGCTGGTGCTGGTCAGCGCGGGCCTGAGCCGGCTGCTGGGCTTTGAGGCCCAGGGCGGCCCGGTCATCGGCACGCTGCCGCAGGGCCTGCCCGCGCTCTTCCTGCCCGGCTGGCCGGGCTGGGAGACCCTGGGCGCGCTGGTGCTGCCCACGCTCATGATCACGCTGGTGAGCTTCCTGGAGACGGCCAGCAGCGCCAAGGTGGACAGCGGCCAGCGCGGCGCGCGCTGGGACCAGGACCAGGACCTCATCGGCCAGGGCCTGGCCAAGCTGGCCTCGGGCCTCACCGGCGCCATGCCCACCAGCTCCTCGTTCTCGCGCTCGGCGCTTAACCTGTACGCGGGCGCGCAAACCGCCTGGGCCACGGTGTTCTCGGTGGCGGTGGTGCTGCTGGCGCTGCTGCTGGCCATGCCGCTGCTGCACCATGTGCCGCTGGCGGTGCTGGCGGCCATCGTGGTGCTGCCGGTGTGGGGCCTGATCAAGCCGCGCGCCTTCGTGCTCCTGTGGCGCCTGTCGCGCGTGGAAGCGCTGATCGCCGGCGCCACCTTCGCCATCACGCTGCTGGCCGCGCCGCGCCTGTACTGGGGCGTTCTGGCCGGCGTGGTGATGGCGCTGACGCTGTTCCTCTACCTGCGCCTGCACCCGCGCATCATCGAGGTGGGCCTGCACCCCGACGGCAGCCTGCGCGACCGCCACCTGTGGCAGCTGCCGCCGCTGGCCCCGCACCTGTGCGCGCTGCGCATGGACGCGGCGCTGGACTTCGCCACCGCCAGCGCCCTGGAGCGCGCCGTGGCCGACCACCTGCAGCAGCAGCCCGACACCACGCACGTGATGCTGGTGGCGCACCCCATCAACTGGATCGACGCCACCGGTGCCGAGGCCTTCGGCCGCCTGCGCGAGCGCCTCGACGACCAGCGCGTGCACCTGCACCTGGTGGGCGTGAAGCTGCCGGTGGAGCGCGTGCTGCGCACCGCCGGGCACCTGTACGAGAACGAGCGCCTGCACCTGTACCGCACCGAGGCGGAGGCGCTGCAGGCCATCGCGCAGGGCGCCACCGCCGAACCCGAAGCCGCCCCCGGGAACTGACGCCACCCTGTCGGTCGGCTCAAGACCGGCGCGGTCGCGCCGAAAAGGCTGTTGGTCGTACATTCCCCAACAGCCCGGTGTTCACGCCCGCGCGGAGAAACGGTTGAACCTCAGTTCCGGTTCCCAGGAGACGCCTGACGAGTTCGCGCAACTCGACGCGTTCGCCCTGCTCGTGCAGGGCGCCCTGATGCGCTACGACTTCGACGCCCGGGGCCAGGGATCGCTGGTGTACATCAGCGAAGGCTGCACCGAGCTCTGGGGCGTGGACGCCGCCACCATCCTGGCCCACGAGGCGGTGATCTGGCTCATGGCGCCGCGCGAGCAGCGCCGCCTGCTGCGCAGCGGCTTCCGAGAGGCCACGCGGCGCGGCACGCCCTGGGCGCACGAGTGGCGCATCGTCGACGCGCGGGGCCGCCAGAAGTGGCTGCGTGCCATGGGCAAACCGCGCCCCCAGCCCGACGGCCGCGTGCACTGGACCGTGCTGGTGAGCGATGTGACCGACAGCGTGCGGGCGCGCTCGCTCGACCTGGCCAGCGACGACCGCTTCCGCCGCATCTTCGACAGCATCCCCAACATCGCCGTGCAGGCCTATGGGCCCGATATGATCGTGCGCTACTGGAACAAGGGCTCCGAGCACGTCTACGGTTACCGCGCCGACGAGGCCATCGGCCGCAGCATGCTGGAGTTGGTGATCCCGCCCGAGCTGCGCGGCAGCTTCGACCGCAACCACCAGCGCACGCTGGACGGGCGCGCCACGCTCAACACCGGCGTGCACTGGCTGCTGCGCAAGGACGGCGCCGCGGTGGAGGTGCAATGCAGCGAGATCATCACCGAGCACCCCGAGCGCGGCGTCGAGATCTTCTGCATCGACTTCGACCTCACCGAGCGCCGCCGGGCCGAGGACCAGCGCCTCGCGCTGGAGGCCCAGCTGCGCGAGTCGCAGAAGCTGGAGGCGCTGGGCACGCTGGCCGGCGGCGTGGCGCACGACTTCAACAACATCCTCGCGGCCATCCTGGGCAACGCGCGCCTGGCGCTCGACGACGCCCACGAAGCGCCCGCCGTGGCCGAAAGCGTGGGCGAAATCCTCAAGGCCGGCGCGCGCGCCAAGGACCTGGTGCGCCGCATCCTGGCCTTCAGCCGCCGCCAGGCGCTGCAGCGGCGCGTGATGCCGCTGCAACCGGTGGTGGACGAATCGGTGCGCCTGCTGCGCGCCACCATCCCCAAGGGCGTGGAGCTGAGCGTGCGCTGCGACCCCGACACCCCCCCGGTGCTGGCCGACCCGACGCAACTGCAGCAGGTGCTGCTCAACCTCTGCACCAACGCCTGGCAGGCCATGCCCGAGCGCTCGCGCGGGCGGCTGGAGATCGAACTGCAGCCGCACGCCGGCCCGCCGCCCCTGCCGGTGACCGGCGTGCTGGCCCAGGGCCCCACGCAGGACTGGCCCGCGCTCGGCGTGCGCCTGAGCGTGCGCGACAACGGCATGGGCATGGACGAGGCCACCCTGGCCCACCTGTTCGAGCCCTTCTTCACCACCAAGCCGCCGGGCGAGGGCACGGGCCTGGGCCTGGCGGTGGTGCATGGCATCCTGCGCGACCACCAGGCCGTGGTGCAGGTGCGCAGCCGCCCGGGTGAGGGCACGCGGTTCGACCTGTACTTCCGCGCGGCGGCCGCGCCCGTGGACGGCGGCGAACCGGCGGCGGCGCCCGAGGCCCACCGCGCCACGCCGGCCGTGCGCGGCGCGCGCATCCTCTACGTCGACGACGACGAACTCATCGCCGACCTCATGCAGCGCCTGCTGCGCCGCGCGGGGCACGAGCCACGCGTCTTCACCAGCCCGATCGAGGCCCTGCGCGCGGTGGGCAATGGCGAGGTGGACTACGAGCTGGCGATCCTGGACCACTCCATGCCCGGCATGAACGGCGTGGAGCTGGTGCGCGCGCTGCGCGAGCACCAGCCCGGCGCGGCGATGGCCATCACCTCGGGCTACCTCAGCACCGAGCTGCGCCGCGACGCCGCGGCCGCCGGCATCACCGAGCTGATCGACAAGCCCAACACCGGCGAGGACCTGCTGGAGGCCATCGACCGGCTGGTGCAGCGCCTGCGCCAGCCCTGCACGCCGGGCTGAGCGCGCCGGACGGGCCCGTCAGGCCGAGGTGCCGTCGAGCAGGCGCCGCGCGGTGGCGAAATCCAGGCCGTCGATGGCCGCGGCCAGGGCGGCCACGCGCTCGGCGCCGAAGTGAACCTCCAGCGCGGCGCGGCAGGCCTCGAAGGTCTCGACACCGTCCAGGTCCTGCGTCGCCAGTTGCTCGGCCAGCCGCTCAAGCTGCGCGGCCAGCGCCGGTGCGTCCGGATCGGGGCCGGGCGTCGCCAAAGGCACCGGTCGCGGGCGCGTGGCCTCGGCCGGCACGGCCACCCGCAGCGCGTCGAACGCGGCGTGCACGGCCGCCAGTGCCGCGCCGGCGGGCGCGGGCTCGCCGCCCGGCTCCAGTGCGGTCTCCAAGGCGGTCGCTGCGCGAGACAGGGCCAACGCACCCAGCACGCCCGCGCTGCCGCGCAGGCGGTGGGCCCGGGCCCGCCAGGCCATGCGCGCTTCGCCGTCCCATCGGTCGGCGGCCCCGGGCGGCAGCGCCGCCCAGTCGCCGTGTTCGGCCAGCAGGCGCGCGAGCAGGCGCTGGAACAGCGACAGATCGCCGCCGAGCTGGCGCCGCGCGGCCGCGGCATCAATGCCCTCGATCGCCGGCCAGTCCCCGGCGGGTGCTCGGGGCGTCACGGGGCCGGGCGCCACGGGCGCCGGTCGCGGCACCGCCGCCGGCGCATGCGCCGTCGAGGCCCCGCGCGCCGAGGCGGCGCGGCGCACCGCCTCGATCAGTTCCTCGGGGTCGATCGGCTTGGCCAGGAAGTTGCTGAAGCCCGCCTGCAGCGCGCGGCGGCGCTCGTCGGCCAGCGCGCCGGCCGTCAGTGCGATCACCGGCAGATCCACCAGGCGCAGCTCGTTGCGGATGCGGTTGGTGGCCTCCAGGCCATCCATCACGGGCATCTGCACGTCCATCAGCACCACGTCGAAGGCGGCGGGCGAGGCGCGCAGCCAGCCCAGGGCCTGTTCGCCGTCGCCGCAGGTCTGCACGCGCGCGCCCTGGCGCTCCAGCATGCGCCGCGCGATGTCCAGGTTGATCTCGCTGTCATCCACCAGCAGCACGGCCAGGCCCGCCAGGCCGTTCGAGTCGCTGGCCGCGGGGGGCGGCGCGGGCCGCGGCAGGTCCGAGGCCTTGGCCGGGCGCAGCGCCACGCGCAGCCAGAACTCGCTGCCCCGGCCGGGCTCGCTGTTCAGGCCCACGTCCCCACCCATGAGCGCGACCAGCCGGCGCACGATGGACAGGCCCAGGCCGGTTCCGCCGAAGCGCCGCGTGGTGGTTTCGTCGGCCTGGGTGAAGGGCTGGAACAGCCGTGCCTGCACCTCGGGCGGGATGCCGATGCCGCTGTCGCGCACGCTCAGGCGCAGCTGCGGGCCTTCGCCGCCGCGCAGCACCTCGGCGCTGATGACGACACCGCCCTGCTGGGTGAACTTGAGCGCGTTGCCCACCAGGTTGACCAGCACCTGGCGCAGCCGCGCGGCGTCGCCCATCACGTAGGCCGGCACGTCATCGGGCAGGTACAGCGACAGCGACAGGCCCTTGTCGCGCGCCGGCAGCGCGTAGACCGATTCCACCTCGCGCAGCAGGCCACCCAGGGCGAAGGCCTCGTCGGCCAGGCGCATTTCGCCGGCCTCGATCTTGGCCAGGTCGAGCACGTCGTTGACGATGCCCAGCAGCGCGCGGCCCGCGGTCTGCGCGCTGTCGAGCAGGGCGCGCTGCGAAGCGTCGAGCGGCGTGTCGCCCAGCAGGTGGGCCACGCCCAACACGGCATTGAGCGGTGTGCGGATTTCGTGGCTCATGTTGGCGAGGAAGGCGCTCTTGCTCTGGCTGGCCGCCTCGGCCGCGCGCGTGGCCTCGCGCAGGCTCTGCTCGATGGCCTTGCTCTCGCTGATGTCCTGCGAGGTGCCGTACATCCACTCGGGGGCGCCGTCCTCGTTGCGCGTCTGCACCTGGCCGCGGTCGAGCACCCAGACCCAGTGCCCGTCGGCGTGGCGCATGCGCACCTCGCATTCGTAGAACGGCAGCTCGCCGTCGATGTGCCGGCGCAGGCGCTCGCGCGCCAGCGTCAGGTCCTCGGGGTGGACATGGTCCCGCCAGGCCCGCACGTGGCTGGGCCTCAGCACGTCGTAGTCGTGGCCCAGCATCTCGGCCCAGCGCTCGTTGAAGCGCGCATCGCCGGTCAGCATGTTCCATTCCCAGGTGCCGGCGTTGGTGCCCCGCAGGATGCTCTGCAGCCGCAGGCGCTCGGTGGCCTGCAGCGTGAGCGCGGCCTCCAGTTCGCGGCGGTTGCGGTTGCGCTCGGTCACGTCGTAGACGACGGCGTACCAGCCATGCACCCTGCCGTCGCGCGCGTCGGGCAGGTAGGTCAGCCGCAGCTCGCGCGGCTCGCCGGTGGCGGGCGTGCGCACGGTGACCTCGAAGGTCTGCTGGCGGCCGTCGAGCACGGCTTCGATGCGCGGCTGCAGGCGGGCGTAGGTGGCCTCGTCGAGGGTGTCCTTCACGCGCAGGCCCACCATCGTGCCGCCCTCGGGCTGGCGCCAGTGCAGGTTGGCGCGGTTGGCCGCGCGGTTGATCTGGTCGCGGTCCCAGTAGCTGATCATGGACGGCACGGCATCGAGCACGGTGCGCAGGAAGCGCTCGGTGTCTTCCAGCGAGCGCGTGCGCTCGGCGACGCGGTCTTCGAGGCGGGCGTTGAGCTCGGCCGTCTGGCGGTGGCGGCGGCGCAGGTTCAGCCAGAGCGCGTGCAGCGCCGCCAGCAGCACCGTGCCAAGCGCGCCCGTCCAGGCCACGCCGCGCGGCGACGGCAGGTCGAACTGCGAAGCGAACGAGGGCCGGGCCTCGGTGTGGATCGCCCAGGAGCGACCGAAGGGCACGCGCAGCAGGGCCTGCGAGAGCGCGCCGGCCGATGGCGCCTCGCCCAGCGCCGCCGTGCTGAAGAAAGGCTCGGCCAGTTCGGGCTCGGTGATGTCGGTCAGCGTGAGCGAGATCAGTTGCTCGCGCAGCGGCAGTCCGGCGATCAGGTCATCGAGCACGATCGGCGCATAGACCCAGCCATAGGCCGCGGCGTCGCGCTCCTGCGGGCTGTCGATCGGCATGCCCCGGCGAAACACCGGCAGCATCACGACGAAGGCGCGCGCTCCTGGCGCCTGGACCAGCGTCGTCGGGCGCGACATGAACGGGCGGTTGCGCCGCACGGCCTGCGCGGCCATCTCGCGGCGAAACGGCTCCGCGGCGATGTCCAGGCCGACCGCCTGGTGGTTGAGCGCCAGGGGCTCCACCAACTCGACCACGATGCGCTCGCCCCCGTTCGGGCCCTGGCCGCGGATCGGCGCGTCCGCCACGCCCAGGCGCTGGCGCAGGCGGCGGTAGTCGTCCTCGCCGCCGGGCGGCAGGCGGCGCATGAAGCCAAAGCCGCGCACGCCGGGGAATTCGTGCTCGAGGTCGCGCGAGCGCATGTAGGCGCGAAAGTCGTCCACCGTCAGGCCATGCTCGCCCGCCTGCTGGGCCACGCCGCGCGTCGCCTGCAGGCCGTACTGGATGAGCGAGAGCCGGTGGGTGATGTCGTCGGCCACCTCGCGCGACTGCGCCTCGAAGCGCGCGCGCACGTAGGCGTCGTTGGCGCGTTCGCGGTGGAGCACCGCCACGGCCGTGAGCAGGGCCCCGCACAGCAGCGTGATGGCCACCCAGGGCCAGGAACGGCCGCCGCTGGCAAGCCCCATCGCCGCCATCAGAGCTTGAAGACGCGCACCGTCTCCGTGACGGTGCCGGCCTGCGCCGCCAGCGAGGCGGCCGATGCGGAAAGTTGTTCGACCATGGCCGCATTCTGCTGCGTCAGGCTGTCGAGCTGGGCCACGGCCGCATTGACCTGCGCCACGCCTTGGGATTGTTCGTTGGAGCCGGCGCTGATCTCGGCCACCAGTTCGCTCACGCGGCCGATGCTGCCGGCGCTCTCCTGCACGGTGGCGCGCGTCTCGCCCACCAGGCGCGCGCCGGCCTCCACCTGCTCCTGCGAGGCCTGGATCAGCGCCTTGATCTCCTTGGCCGAATCGCGCGCGCGCGCCGCCAGCGAGCGCACCTCGCCGGCCACCACGGCGAAGCCGCGGCCGTGCTCGCCGGCGCGCGCGGCCTCCACCGCCGCGTTGAGCGCGAGCAGGTTGGTCTGAAAGGAAATGCCGTCGATCACGCCGACGATCTCGGTGATGCGCTCGCTGGCGGCCTGGATGTCGGCCATGCGCCGCGCCACCGATTCGATGGCTTTGCCGCTGCGCTCGGCCTGGCCGCGCGCCTGGCGCGCGAGCTCGGCCGCGCGGCCCGAGGACTCGGCGTTGGCCCGGATGGTGGCCGTTATCTGCTCCAGCGAGGCCGCGGTCTGCTGCAGGTTGCCGGCCTGGGCCTCGGTGCGAGCGCTCAGGTCGGCGCTGCCCGCGCTGATCTCGCGCGTGGCGTGGTGCATGCCCTCGACCTGGGTGCGCACGTCGCTCACCACGGCCTGCAGGTTCACGTTGAGCTGCGACAGGCCGCGGTGGATGCGCCCGATCAGGCCGCCGGCGGCGTCGGCGCTGCGCGTGGCCAGGTCGCCGGCGGCGAGCCGGTTGGCCGACTGCAGGATGCGGCCCAGCGGCCGGTCGCCCTGGCGCTGCAGCCAGGCACCCGCCAGCAGCGCGGCCACGCTGGTGAGCCCGATGGCGGCGGCGTGGCTGGGCAGGTAGGCGCCCAGCAGCGCGCCGGCGGCGCCCATGGCCAGCAGCGACAACAGCGTGCGCTGCGCGAACACCCAGCCCGCGGCGCGGCCCAGGCGCGCCAGCGGCGCGCGGCGCCGCACCTCGCCGGCCGACAGCACGTGCACCGCGCGGCCGACCGCCGCTTCCTCGCGCATGCGGGCGTACAGCGCCTCGGCCGCCTGCACCTGTTCGCGCGTGGGCTTGGTGCGCACCGACATGTAGCC